>NZ_ANNO01000016.1:0-849 GCF_000409565.1 Pseudochrobactrum sp. AO18b | reverse complement strand
GCGCAGAACCCTCACGCCGATCCGGTGGTCCGCGACGCCCGTCCGTGATGAGCGGCGGCTCATCTCCGGGGTCGCTGGAGTTGGTCACGATCTGCTGATTCATGCCGCGCAGTACCATTCCTTATTATATATTGCGCACCGCAGGCTGCGGAAAAATCTGCGTAATATTGAATTACCTCAGGTGAGGAGCAAAGTTTTGCCTGTGCATACCGGTCAAGTCAATGAGAAGACGGCAAACAATCTGGATATGTGGAATCATTCCACGATTATTCGCCTTATTTAAACCGGAGCACTGAACCTATTTCATTTCAGATGTGTGCGTACGACCGGAATGGGGCGTGTTTATGATCGCTGCATTATTAGGCTGTGAAAAGCACTATATATAATGAGCATCAATGCTCTCATGAAAAACACTGTTTTGGACATGGATTCGGGTGTGAGGCGAATGATTCCGCGTTTTGATTCTGAATTTATGAGTCGAAACAAGGGTTTGGTGCTGTGATTTGATATATTTGGCTTGGTTTTTGGGGTGGTTTGGGACGGATTTGGGTGTTGGAGCAGTGTGGTAAGGGGATAAATAGAGGGGAGGGGCATTGTTTTTCGATTTTTGTTATAAAAATTCCATAAAAGGTGTTTTGGCGTGTTGACAGTTTGGGAGAGTGGGGTCTATATAGCGATACAACGAGGGCGGCGGCGCTGCTAGCGGCAGAGAGCTTCGTCCCTGAGATTGGTTGACTGAGGAATTGGTTAGCTGGTTAAAGCGCTGAAAAGATTGAGAGATTGATTTAGTGTTTACGAGATTTTAAGGTTTCGGCCTTAAGTGATAGCGACGATGAGATCCGGTTTTGA
>NZ_ANNO01000015.1:0-4873 GCF_000409565.1 Pseudochrobactrum sp. AO18b | reverse complement strand
GAGGGGCGTTTTTTATATTAAAGCAGTTACAACGACGATTCGTTTCAACTGCAACACTGAGTGAAAGAGCGGTTTTCCGTTTCAGGACAAATCAAAGCCGCTCCGGATAATGGCGAGCCTTAATATGCCAGCATATTCTAAAAGCCGGTTTTTCCGTGCCGGATCTTTATGGCTCTGCCTTTCAGCAGTCAGCGCGTTTCTGGTTTTTCTGCCGGTGCTGGCGCTTGCTTTACAAGCCGCTCAGGGTTCTGACGGTTTATGGTCACATCTTCTGGCCACAACATTACCGGTTGCATTCGTTGATACACTCATTCTGCTGACCGGTGTCGGGATTATTGTTGCAATTGTCGGCACTTCTGCAGCATGGCTGGTAACAGCCTATGATTTTCGCGGACGTAAAATTTTGGAATGGGCTTTGCTGCTGCCGCTTGCTGTTCCGACTTACATTATCGCCTATGCCTATCTTGATATTCTGCACCCGATCGGCCCTGTTCAAAGCGCATTACGTGCACTCTTAGGGTTTGCCAGCCCGCGCGATTTCCGCCTGCCGGATATCCGCTCCATGACCGGCTGCATTCTGCTGCTTGGTTTTGTGCTCTATCCTTATGTCTATATTCCGACACGGGCGATGTTCCTTACCCAGTCTTCTTCATTGATTGATGCGGCACGAACTTTAGGCGTCACCCGCAATGCGATTTTCTGGCGTGTGGCTCTGCCAATGGCACGTCCTGCCATTGCCGTCGGCATCAGTCTCGCTTTGATGGAAACACTGAACGATATTGGTGCAGCTGAATTTCTCGGCATCCGCACGCTCACCGTTTCCATTTATACAACATGGGTCACACGCTCAGATCTGCCGGGGGCTGCACAAATTGCACTGGCGCTTTTGCTGATCGTTGTCTGCCTCGTCTCGCTTGAGCGCTGGGCGCGACGCAAACAGCGTTTTTCATCCAGTGCAAAACGCAGTCAGCAATTCACGCCACATAAAGTCAGCGCAACACGTGGCGGCATTTTCTTTTTGCTGGGGCTTACACCAATCCTGCTCGGTTTTGTCTTTCCGGCTATTTATCTGGCGACTGAAGCATGGAAACGCATGCGTTTTGCCGGTATCTCGCCGCGCCTTTATGATGAAATCATCAATACGGTAATACTGGCTTCGGTCGCGACGATCGTTACACTCACCATCGGCCTGATCGTTGCCTATGCGATCCGGCTACGCCCGGGCAATGCCTCGCAATGGTTTTTCCGCTTTTCCACCATGGGCTATGCAGCCCCCGGAACGGTGATTGCGATCGGCGTGCTCATTATCACCGGAGCAGCGGATCGCTTTATCAGCCAGATCGCCATGTCATGGTTTAATATGTCGGTCAGCCTGTTCTTGCTGGGCTCCGGCGCAGCATTGATCTATGCCTATCTGGTACGCTTTCTAGCAATATCTGCCGGTAGTATTGATGCGGGGTTCAACCGTATTCCCGTCACCTATGATCAAGCCTCCCGAACATTAGGTGAGACGGCAACCGGCACATTCCGGCACATTCATTTGCCTCTGTCCAAAACAGCGCTCAGTGCAGCGGCATTGCTGGTCTTTGTTGATTGCGTGAAAGAGCTTCCGGCTACTCTGCTGCTGCGCTCTCTCAACATCGAAACACTGGCAACCCATCTTTACGGAGAAGCGGCACGCGGCACCTATGAGGAAGCCTCGATTGCAGCACTGGCAATTGTTGCCATCGGTATCCTGCCAGTCATTGTCTTATCCCGTGTTGGGCGCCGCCTGTAAGCTACCTGCTCTCTGCTGCCGCTTCCTGATGCAGCCACTCAATAAACAGCTTCACAGCAGGTTTTTGTGCATTTTCGGGTAAGGTCAGCACATAATAAGCAAATTGTGTCGGCCAGGGGCGGTTTATTGCAAGAGCAAGACGCCCTGCCGCAATTTCCGGTCTGGCATAAATATCCCGCACAAGGGCGATTCCCTGTCCCGCCTCCGCAGCACGCAATAACAGGAAATCATCATCGAAAGCGGTGCCCCGCTCCGCTTCCGGCGTCGGCTCCACGCCGCAGGCAGTAAGCCACAAACGCCAGTCAGCACGATCTGAATCCTGCAGCAAAGGATAGGCCAGACAATCTGAAGGCTCATCAATAGCAGGCCCCGAAGCCAGCAATGCAGGGCACATCACCGGCACAAGCTCCGGCGCAATCAAAGGTTGCACATCATAGGACGGATAATCACCAAGCCCGTGACGGATCGCTATATCGACACGTCCGCCATGCAGGTTGGTTAAGCCGGACGATGCCTCAACACGGACTTCAATCTCCGGATTTTGTTCCATAAATTTGCCCAGACGCGGCACCAGCCATGAAGCAGCAAAAGAAGGCAGCGTGCTGACAGTCAAAGTCTGCCGCTCCGTGCTTGTCTCAAGAGTGGCAAGACTCGCTTCAATCTGTGCAAATGCCCGCATCAAAGCGGGATAAACACCCGCCCCTGCTTCCGTCAGTTCCACACCATATCGGGTACGTCTGAAAAGCGTTACGCCTGTACGCTCCTCAAGCAGACGTATTTGTTGGCTTACAGCACCTGACGTTACCCCCATCATCTCAGCTGCACTTTTAATACTGCCCGTGCGCCCAGTCTCGGTAAAAGCCCGTAAAGCCAGCAATGGCAAAACCTTGCCCATAATTTAGTTTTCCTAAACTCAACAATCAGAATCAATCGTTTTAGAAATACACTATTACCAAATAAATATGTCTTCAGATGATGCTACCATAATTTAGATTTTCTGACACATCATCAAAAGGAAAAAATGATTGAACTTTATAGCGATTCATCCCCGAACGGGTTCAAAGCAACTATTGCCCTTGAAGAAACAGGCTTAGACTACACACTGCATCATATTCAGATTGAACAGGGTGAACACCGCAGTGCGGATTTCCTGAAACTCAATCCGCATGGGCGCATACCTGTCATCACAGACAGTACAACAGGAATAGTGCTGTTTGAATCTGCTGCCATTCTGCTCTACATCGCTGAAAAATCCGGCCAGCTCCTGCCAAAATCTTTTGCGGAGCGCTGGCAGGCACTTCAATGGCTGCAATTTCATTCGTCCAGCATGGGGCCGATCTTTGGTCAGCGTGTTCATTTCGAAATCTTCGCTGAAACCAAATTACAACCCGCTATTACCCGTTACCAAAAACTGACAAACGATATTTATCAGGTGCTCAATCAACGACTGAGTGACGCTGAATATTTTGCCGGATCAGAATATTCCATTGCGGATATCGCGGCCTTCGGCTGGACACATATTGCTCAGATTTGCGGCTTCAATTTCGATCACTATCCGTACTTAAGCAACTGGCATCAAAAAATTGCTGCGCGGCCTGCTGTATTACGCGGCATTGCTTTGCCGCAACCGGCTACCGGTCCTTAGCCTCGATCTGCCAAGTTTTCTATTCCTTGAAAGCCTTATCATGAACAATAATCTGTCTGCTTCGGAAAACACATCCGGCATGTCATCAGAAGCCTTTGCACATCATCCGGGTTACACCCGTATGTTTGCTGCCAATCAACTTACGATTGGTATATTTCTGCCGCTTCGCTTTTATCAAGGCGATATGCGTGTTCTTGAAGGTCAAACTGCCCTCGTCAAAGACATTGACCAACGCGGATTTGCTTCCGTCTGGGTGCGGGATGTCCCGCTATATGATCCGTCTTTTGGTGATGCCGGCCAGATTTTTGATCCGTTCACCTATCTTTCCTATCTCGCCGCACAAACAACCAGAGTTTCACTGGCAACCGGCAGTGCGATTTTCTCCCTGCGTCACCCGATTGATCTCGCCAAAGCAGCAAGCACCATTGACCATTTATCCGGCGGGCGGCTTGTTCTTGGAATAGCATCAGGCGACAGGCCGGTCGAATTTCCGGCCTATGGTTTAGATCTGGATACAAGAGCTGAGCGTTTTGCAGAAACTGTCATCTATTTTCGCCAATTACTGGCAGAAAGCTCACTGCCGATACGCT
Organism: Pseudochrobactrum sp. AO18b; assembly: GCF_000409565.1. Classification (NCBI taxonomy): domain Bacteria; kingdom Pseudomonadati; phylum Pseudomonadota; class Alphaproteobacteria; order Hyphomicrobiales; family Brucellaceae; genus Pseudochrobactrum; species Pseudochrobactrum sp. AO18b. Next base: position 861 of record NZ_ANNO01000015.1, on the reverse strand, counting down.
CGAGTTTGGGAGAACTTGCACAAGCAGAATTTTTGCCAAAGCCAGCTTATGGACGGATTCCTTTGCTGGTCACAGGATCAAGCCGCCAGACACCTCAATGGATAGCCGAGCATGCGGATGGTTGGCTGACTTATCCGCAACAGACACATACGCAAGAAGGGCCTTTACGTCTGGCACAGAATATCCGTCGCTGGCGCGATTAAATTCCTGACGGCGGATTTCGCCCGCATATCACGAATGAGTGGCTGGAATTGACGGAAGATCCTGATTTCCCCCGTACACCACTCAATGGCGGCTTTGTTTTGAAAACAGGCCGTAAGGGACTGATTGACCTTCTTGGAGAATGGCAGCAAGCCGGTGTTAATCATGCGGCACTTGGTATGCAATTTGCTTCACGTCCACCATCAGAGATTATACAAGAACTGGCAGAAGAAGTTTTACCTTTATTTCCTACGCTTGCTGGCGCTGCACCATCAAACATAAAGTGGTAGATTGTCACTGCTTCATACGTTCAAAATATTCAAGCGGAACATTGCTCATGTCTGTATGTTTTTATTCAGGTTGTATTCCGACGCCTATTGGTGAGCTGACCGTTATTGTGAATGATCAGGGCGCGGTTATGCGCCTTGATTTTGAGAATGACAGTCGTGTTCATTCAGCCAATACACAAATCCCTGTTACACGACATGATGATGCAGCTGTGCGCCATGTCGCGGAGCAAATACATCAGTATTTCGCAAAGGAGAGACGTCATTTCGATCTTACACTTGCACCGCTTGGCACACCTTTTCTCAAGGCAGCATGGCAGGAGCTTGCAAAAGTGCCTTATGGTACAGTTGTCACCTATGGTGAACTTGCAGA
>NZ_ANNO01000014.1:0-3078 GCF_000409565.1 Pseudochrobactrum sp. AO18b | reverse complement strand
GAACCCGTCATTCATCCTTGTGTGGCGGGTTCGGGCAAACATGATGATCGCTGTGAAAATCAATTGAGCTAACTCCGTCTGATGCAGACAGAATTGACGCTACTCAACAGAAGTGGAACGATCATGATTGAATGCCGATTCCAGTATTTGACAATTACAGCTCTGGCTTGCTGCATCTCATTGCCGGCACTTGCGCAAGACACGGATCTGGCCAAGCAATTATCCAATCCGGTGTCTTCATTAATCAGCGTGCCGTTTCAGGTGAATTATGACCGCGGTTACGGCTCCGAGGATGGGCACAGAACGACGCTCAATATTCAACCCGTCATACCTTTTTCCCTCAATGAAGACTGGACCCTTGTTTCCCGCACTATCGTGCCCGTTATCTGGCAATCAGATATTGCCGGTAAATCCGGCAGTCAGTTCGGTCTTGGTGACACGGTGCAAAGCTTCTTTTTCTCCCCCAAAAAGCCTGGTCCCGGAGGACTAATCTGGGGCATGGGGCCGGTTTTTCTCTTGCCGACCGGTACACATGAGCTTTTGGGCAGTGAAAAATGGGGGGCAGGTCCGACAGCTGTAGCATTGAAACAGGAAGGCTCATGGACTGTCGGGGCGCTGGCAAATCATATCTGGTCTTTCGCAGGCGATCGTGACCGTTCAGATATCAGCTCGTCGATGTTTCAGCCCTTTGTTTCATATACGACTGATGATGCGTGGACTTTCGCATTGAACACCGAAAGCACCTATGACTGGAACAGTGATCAATGGAGTGTGCCCATTAATTTCTCTGTTTCCAAAGTTGTAAAATTCGGCACTCAACCGGTGAGTTTTCAGGCCGGAGCCAGATATTGGGCGGCATCGCCTGATAATGGCCCTGAGGGCTGGGGTTACCGCGCCAATATCACTTTTCTGTTTCCGAAATAGCTATGGGGTTTTGGCGGGAAAACACTGTATTTTGAACAGCTTGATGAAAGCACTCAAAGCATCAAAATTCTTTATATTAATAAATCCTAAAATAAAGGATGCACCGATTGACGAACAATAGAGACTATGTGAATTTATAGCCCGTTCATATGCAATAACATGTCCTAACCCGTGTACGGATAATGACCCAGAATAGATATGCATTGGACCTGACTGATATTCCTGTCCTTGAAGCGCGATCCGTTATTGAGGAATTGCTTTCTGATGAGCGATTTCACATTACTGAGCGCGGAAAGGCCATTTTGCGCTATATTGCTGAGCATCATTTTTCCGGAAAACCAGAAGCGATCAAAGGCTATTCCATTGCAATTGATGTGCTGGGACGTCCAACAAGTTTTGACCCTTCAACTGACCCGATTGTACGAATTGAGCTTAGCCGGCTTCGGTCTGCACTGGTGCAATATTATCAGGCTTTTGGCCGCGAGAAGCGGATTGAGATCGGACTACCGAAAGGTCATTATATTTTAACTTTCAACCGGTGCAGGAACAGAGCTGTAACAAGGTCTGGCGGTGATAATGGGTTTTATCCGGGTGAAACAGAAAGCGGATATTCTGCGCATAAGAAATGGTTTATATTTATAGTCTCAATAATAATTCCATTAGTATCAATATTATCTATTTCTTTATTTTCTCATGGTGGTATCGACACAGAAAAGCCGGTTGTTGTTATTGATTTTAAGAATGATGAATCCGTCAGCAATCATGAATCGGAAATAGTGAGAGACACCATTGTTAATGCGGTTAACAATTTCAACACGCTCATACTTAAAATAAATAATGGTGTTGCGCATAATCCAAATGAAAGCATTCCGGCATTTCTCATCCGTATGAAATACCGGACTGAAGGTGACACGCATTATTTGTCATGGCGGATTAAAGACAGTTCAAAAAATGAGATTATTGGCTCCGGTGTCGAGCAAGTCTCAGCAGCGGATTTGACACATAATCAGATTGAGCAATATCTCGCATCGGAGCTTTCTTATAAAATTGCAGCCAGCAATGGCATCATCAATACCAGACTTGTGAATGAAAATAATCTTGCCGTTTTTGGGAATAGCTGCGTCGTCAAAGCTGAAATTAATCTGGCGAACGGATTACCTCTTAGCGAGGATGAACACTGTCTGGAGCGCACACTTAAGATCCGTCCGACAGACAGTGATGCAATGGCTGCACTGGCGCGTGTGCTGATTAGCAATACAGGAGATATTCCGGATATTGAGAAAAGTGAACGCAGTCTGAGGCTGGCACATAAAGCCGCTATACTCGCTCCTGCATCGGACAGGGTCTTATTCTCGCTGATGCAAACGCATTTGAGTGCAGGTCATATTGATCTGGCATTGCGAAAAGGCGAGCGGGGAATTGCGCTCAATCCGAATAACAGGGAGCTGAAATCGGCTGTTGCACTGGCTTATTTCACCAATGGAAACTGGGGGCAGGCTCACCAGCTTTTGGCGGATGATGAACGCCGGTTTAAAACCTTACCTGTCACAGGTCAGCTTGTGCTTTTGCTCGATGCTCTTCGTCGTGGCAACCGGCAGGAAGCCAAATTACGTGCGGATGGATTGCCTGTACATGCAAACAGGATTGTCGGCTTTCATTTGGCAACTTTGACAAGAACCATGCCGCCGTCAGCAAAAACAGAATTACAAAAACAGGTGCGGGTTACCCCTGAAGTTTTTGAAACAATGGCAGCAAATCTGGCGCAGCAGAAATGTCCGTGCTGACGACATAGATTACCCTGACAACCTCTCTGAAATTCACGATTTACGGCACTAAAAGACTGCCGGACATTGCGTTCGTTTACCCCGATTTACCGTAACGTTCTTGAATATTCCGGCCGCTCCATCAAAGTTTCGGATCAAATTGTGCAAGGGGAGGCGTGCAATGAAAGTCCGATCAGCCAGCCGGTTATCTTTATCTGTTGCTTTTCTCGCTGCTATGTCTTCAGCCGTATCCGCGGCAGAAGGAGGGGCGGGCTTTTATCTCTTGGGCTCCAAGGGCGCCGGTGCGGCTCTGTTGCAAAAAATATAGTTGTCAAGGAAAGCCCCTCGTTCTCTGCTGTCAAGCGGTCTGACCTTGTAGATTCTGGGCGAG
>NZ_ANNO01000013.1:0-2738 GCF_000409565.1 Pseudochrobactrum sp. AO18b | reverse complement strand
GCTTAATGATAAAGCAAAACACTGGCCGGAATATTTCCGGCCAGTGTTTTTTGTATTGGTAGTAAAGACACTATTTGGGTCTTTAATGCAGTGTTGCACGGTCGAAAACGGACATATTCATAAACTCGCCGTCATATTCAGCGAGATAGACCAGACCTTTGCGATTTAAATATTCGACCCTGCCATTTTTGAAAATCAGAAGGCCTTCTTCCCGTAGTTCCCGCAACATACGGTTCATATGAATCGGACTTAGTCCCAGCGCATCTGCAAGCTGATATTGCGTGATAGGACAGTAGAAACCCGTGTCTTCACCCATGCCGCAGGCTTTTGCCCTGTCTCCCAGTTCCAGCAATAAATGTGCGGTTCTCACAAGAGCGCTACGGCAACCGATATTCGTAATATGCTCAATCAGCATAGATCGTTGTCGTGCAAAAAGCTCAATGAGCACAAAACTGAGTTTTGGAGCGCTATTGATAGCGTGGGCGAGGGAGTTCAGCGGGATTTCGAAAACGGTCATCGGGGTAATGGCGGCGACAGTGTTATAACTGCGGCCTGCAGCGGTTCTTAAACCGACAAAATCACTGCGCATCGGAAAATCCAGTACCTGCCTTTCCCCGTTGGACAGATCGCGATGGACACAGCCCCATCCGCTTTGCACCAGATGGATACTGCGAATGCGTTCACCCTGATTGATTATAGTCTGATCGGTTTGAAAATGGCGTTCTTCAACCTGCAAGCCGGAGATGGCCTGAAGCTCAGTTGTTCCGAAGTCGGCTGCAATGGGCGGTGATGTGAGAAGCTCTGAAAGAGCGTTGGTAACGCCATTGGCATTTTGTGATTTATTATGCATCCTCCCCCCCGCTCTTACTAAACTGAAAACGCCGAAATCATGGCGTTCATATATGGGTTTTGTTCCGAAACCGTTTTACGGGCTTCGGGATGCGTATCCGAACATTGCCGGAATTAGACTTACACTTTGGAAATGCTCTGTTTATTTGTTTTTATACACGATCCATTACACAGCCGGTTTTTGTTTTGCCGGAAACGCACTAGATCAAAAGATGTAGTTGTTACCCCTATTTGTGTAATTAAATTTCGGCACGCATATTTATAAAATTTATTTTTGCTAACTTAGGTTAAGGACAAGCTTATCCTATAAAAGCAATAATTCAAACCATCCGCATTAGTTTTTGTTTAAGCAACGCAGATGGTGCGAAGCTGTTTGCGCGCTTATTATGACTAAAAACATCAAGTATAAGATGAATGTTTATAAAGTAGAGTAGGGAGGAGTGGGGGATGCAATACAGGGCAGCTTCCGAAGGTGCAGGGGAGTATAAGATGATGATCGCAGAGAAAAATCTGGAAAAACGTCTTGTTCTCATCTGCAAAAATAATCTTGATCGCGAATGTCTGTATAATGGATTACTTAATACAGGTTTGAGGCTGCCAATTGTTTGTTACGAAACATTGGAGCATAGCGACGCTGAATCTGCCGGTTTGAGTGCAGCTGTTTTATTGCTGCATATCGGCACCAGAAAAGTAACGGATCCGGAGCTTTCCGGAGAGATTAAAAATATCAAAGCGGAATGGGATCCCGTGCCGCTCATATTGCTGTCTGAATGTGAAGACTGGGATCAGGTCGTCTGTGCCATAGAGCTTGGAGCCCGCGGTTATATCCCGACTTCTGTTGGTATCCGTGTTTGTGTTGAAGCGGTTCATTTGGCTATGGCCGGAGGGACATTTATACCTGCAACCAGCATTACCGGAAAAGCACAGCCCAAAAAGACAGACACCCATGAGTTAAGCGGGTTGTTTACTGCCCGTGAGATTCAGGTGATCCAGCTGCTGCGACAGGGAAAAGCAAATAAAGTGATTGCCTATGAACTGAGTATGAGTGAGGCGACTGTCAAAGTTCATATGCATAATATTATGAAGAAATTCGGCGCTACAAACCGGACAGAAGTCGCCTATAAATTGAACAATTTATATCAAAATGTATTTTAATACATTCTCCGGAATTGAGAAGATTATTTGAGCGCATTGCAAGGTGTGAGGATTTCTTTGCGCTCAAATAATTTTCAAGTTCCGGTCGTTTAATATCCCAAATCATTTCATCGGCTATTTTAACCGGCTGACCCGCTTGTGCCGGCTGAATCTTAGAGCGGTTCCGGTTCATCATGAAACGGTAGGACAGCTCTAACTTTTTGTTTTTGCTCATGTCTTTATTCCAAAACCGATTCCCGCTTTTGGGAGACATGCTCTAGAAATTGTGTAGGAGTGGATGTTGTCCACTCCTACAGAATGAGAGCGGGTATCCTATTGATTCGGACTCTCATTCTTTTCGAAACGGAAGAAGTAGAAACTTCCCGTTATTTTACTCTTTGGGGGCGAAGAGTAAGTTTCAGGCTGCCTGCGATTGCTATTACCGCTGGCATCAAGAAAATACATTATCCAGCGATAGTCAGGGATTGATGCTGACAAAGCCTGAGGCTGAGCCCATTGCACCACCGGTTGCGCTGGCTGCGGACGATCCACCGAGAAACCCTGTGCTCGAGTTTGCAACGGCACCTGACTGACCGGAAATACCAGAGCTGTAGAGCGATCCGGAAGCACCGATACCAAAGCCAGGTACAACGACGCCGCCGCCGATACCGGTTGTGGTGGCCCAGCCATTGGTTGTGCCATAGCCCTGAGCTGTGGAACCGGCTCCTAAGAAGCCGCCGCCGCTGACTGCGGAG
>NZ_ANNO01000012.1:0-11303 GCF_000409565.1 Pseudochrobactrum sp. AO18b | reverse complement strand
GTTTTTGTTTTAGTTTCCGGCGATACCACCTGCACCAAAAATCTGGATCATCGCGGGACCGAGAATAACCATGAACAAGACCGGCAGGAAAAAGACGATCATCGGAACCGTGAGTTTCGGCGGCAGCCCTGCGGCTTTCTTTTCAGCTGCCAGCAAGCGCATATCACGACTTTCCTGCGAGAGTGTACGCATGGCGGTTGCAACCGGCGTACCATAACGTTCCGCCTGAATAAGCGCCTGTGTCATGGATTTAATGGCTTCCATACCGGTGCGGTTGGCAAGGTTCTCATAGGCCTGACGGCGCTCCGGCAAAAAGGCCAGTTCAGCATTGGTCAGCATTAGCTCTTCAGCCAGATCCACCGACTGAATACCGATTTCGTCGGCAACACGGCGAAAGGCTGCTTCTGTGGACATGCCGGATTCGACGCAAATCAGCATCAGGTCGAGGGCATCAGGCCAGGCCAGTGTGATGGATTCACGGCGCTTGGCTGCAATATTACTGACATAGAGATTGGGTGCATAGAAACCGGCATAAGCGGCAATAATGCAAATCAGAAAGCGCATAAAAGCACTTTGCTGTTCCAGCATACCCAAACCGAATATCCAGAATATTGCTAAACCGAGAAATGCGAAGGGCAGAATAAACCGCATGAAAAGAAAAACATTGAGCGGATTTTGTCCGCGAAACCCTGCCTGTCGCAATGATGCGACGGTCTTCTCATCGGCCAGAGCGCGGCGCAGATCCAGTTTTTCAACAAAGTCACGAATTCCGGCTTTTTGCTGATGGCGCAGACTGATGCCGCGTTCTTTATCATTAGCCATCCGCGCTCTTTCGCGAGCACGAAGAGCCTCACGCTCTAGTGCTACGGATTTCATGCGACTTTTCAGCGGGTTACGCTGAAAGTAGGGCAGCAGAAGCGTCATTATGGTTGCGAACATCGCAAACATGATGAAAATGCTGATGAGCGTTTGCCGCTGGAAGAGCGTGGTTTCAAAAAAATTCTGCATAACCAGCCCCGCTTACATTTTGAAATTAATCATGATTTTCATCACAAAAATTCCGAGTGAATACATAATTAGAGCAATTACTAATAGTATATTTCCTGGGAAGGTTGTGAACAATAGCGTTATATAGTCTGGACTCATCAAAGAAATTGCTCCGGCAACAAAAAATGGCAATGCGCCGATAATCGCAGCTGATGCTTTGGCTTCCTGTGACATGGCCTGGACTTTGGCTGCCATTTTTTTACGGTCACGCAAAACACGCGACAAATTACCCAATGCTTCAGACAGATTGCCGCCGGCCTGCGACTGAATTTGTATCACAATTGAAAAGAAGTTTGTTTCAGGGCAGGGCATGTTTTCCGGCATTTTGGCGACAGCTTCCGGTATTGTTAGTCCCATTTGCTGCGCCTCAACAATCCGGCGAAATTCCTCCTTAACCGGAGAAGGCGCATCATTTGCCAGCAAGCGCAGACTGTCATTCAAAGGAAGGCCGGAGCGCAAGGAGCGGGTGATGACATCCAGCGCATTCGGAAAATCATTCAAGAAAGCTTTCATTCGCTTCTTGCGAAAATGCATGACGATCCAGCGAGGTACCCCGAAAAAGCCAATCAGGGCAATCAGCGGCGCCATAATCAAAGGAATGCCAGCCATCAGCCCGAGCAGAAAACAGATAAAGGCGCTCGCCGTGCTGATAAGATAAAACTGCCGGACACTCCAGCTCAGACCTGCCTGAGCCAATAATATACGTAGCGGCGGGTTTTTTTGAGTTTTGTTTTGTGTTTTGTTGCGACGGTCAAGCTCGTCCAGATTATCCTGCAATGTCCGGCGACGCTTTTGTGCTTCGCTGGCTTTTTCACGCTCTGAGCGCATAACAGCACGGCTGGTGGTCGTCCTTTTAATCGCATCAAGGCGTTTTTGACCGGTTTTCTCAGCTGTGATCCGGTCGAAAAAAATTGCATAGAGCAGGGCACCGACCGCAATTGCAGCCAGGACAACAAGCATAATTGTTGTGCCGTTCATTGAAGTGCCCTTTCAGTGCCTGCTTCGGTTCGTTCGGTATCGTATCCAACAAAGAAACTGAGTTTGTTTTAAAGTAAAATCACTCTGACAGCTCTATATCTGAGGACTGCCGGCGACCTCCATCGTGTCCAGAATGGTCGCCAGTCGCTGATCTTCATTGTAATAGCGCGCCCGTTCCCAGAAGGCCGGTCGGCCGATGCCGCTCGATACATGCCGGCCGATAATATTGCCGTTAATATCTTCACCGAGGAACTCAAAATTCATCAGATCCTGCGTGATGATGATATCACCTTCCATTCCCACCACTTCTGTGATGTGGGTAATCCGGCGCGTACCATCGCGCAGACGTGTCGCCTGAATAATCACGTCAACGGAGCCGACAATAATTTCACGCACGGTACGTTGCGGCAATGTGTAGCCGCCCATGGCAATCATGGCTTCCATACGGTTCAGACATTCGCGAGGGCTGTTGGAGTGGATTGTGCCCATTGAGCCGTCATGGCCGGTATTCATGGCCTGAAGCAGATCGAAAACTTCAGGGCCACGGACTTCACCGACGATAATTCGTTCAGGACGCATACGCAGGCAGTTTTTAACCAGATCGCGCATGGTAATTTCGCCTTCGCCTTCAAGATTGGGCGGACGGGTTTCCAGACGAACGACATGGGGCTGCTGCAATTGCAGTTCCGCCGAATCTTCGCATGTAATGATACGCTCGGTTTCATCAATATAGCGTGTCAGACAGTTAAGGAGCGTGGTTTTACCGGAACCTGTGCCACCTGAAATAATGATATTACAGCGCACGCGGCCGATAATTTGCAGCAGCTCCGAACCCATTTGCGAAATACTGCCGAAACGAACCAGCTGATCCAGTGTCAGCTTGTCTTTTTTAAACTTACGGATGGTCAGGGCTGTGCCGTCAATGGCGAGCGGAGAAGTGATAACGTTCACACGGGAGCCGTCCGGAAGACGGGCGTCACAGATCGGGCTGGATTCATCAACACGGCGGCCGACCTGAGAAACAATACGCTGGCAGATATTCAGCAATTGCTGATTATCGCGGAAACGGACATTGGTTTCCTGCACACGGCCATTGACCTCAATATAGGTTTTTCGTGCACTATTGACCATGATATCGGCAATATCATCACGCGCCAGCAGTGGCTCTAACGGACCATAACCCAGAACATCGTTGCAAATATCATCAAGCAGTTCTTCCTGCTCGGCAATCGACATAACGAAATTCTTGATCGAGATAATATCATTGACGATCTCGCGGATATCATCACGGGCGGCATCGGCATCCATTCTTGATAATTGAGACAGGTCGATTGTATCAATCAGCGCTGCAAATATCTGGGATTTTGTATCGTAATATGCCTGCGATTTTTCACGGACGACCGGTGCTGCTGGTGCTTTCACAGCAGGCTTTTCCGATGCAGATACAGCCGTGTTGGTCTGTGACGGCGGAGTCAAATTCGCTGTCTGACCGGCTGTCGCAGCAGCAGGTTTTACAGTACCGGTGGTTGGGGAGGCTGCACCTCTTTTTCCAAACATGGCTGTTGTTTATCCTTGTCCGTCAGGCAGATTTTTTGCGTTTAAGCTTACTGAGAAGTCCGGCCAGCGGTTTAGCTTTTTTGCCCTGTTCCGGTACATCATGTTTGCCAAGCAGTTCGCGTGCGATCTCAGTGATTTTTTGTGAAATCTTGTGGTTCGGATCGGCCTCTGCGAGCATATGAGCATTATTGGCCGCCGTACCGAAAAACTGCGGATCAAATTCAATCACAGCCAAAGGTTTAATATTCAGCGGTGAGCAGAAATCCGCAGCAGAAATTTCAGGACGTTTCGGTACGCCGGTCTGGTTCAGAATGAGATGTGCCGGCTTGTCATTCGGTCGCAGCAGGATCAGCGTATCCAGCAAATTCTTGGTATTGCGCAAACTGGCTAAATCCGGTGTGTCAACAATGACAATCTCATCGGCCCGCATCAGGGTTGTACGTGTCCAGCTGTTCCAGCTATGTGGTATGTCGAGTACCAGCAATTGTGTGGTACGCAGAGCAGCATCGATCACGGAAACAAAGGATTCCGTGTCAAAATCATAGGTTTTTTCGAGTGTGGACGGCGCCGCTAGCAGCGATAAATGTTCCGAACTCTCTGCCAGAAGGCGATCAAGATAGACTTCATCCACCCGTTCCGGTGCATAGACTGCGTCAGCGATACCAAGTGTCGGATCCTGATCAAAATTAATATTGACCGTGCCGAATGGCAAATCCATATCCGCCAATACAACTTCATGTTTGAACTGGTTGGCGAGACTCCAGCTGATATTATGGGCCAGTGTTGATGAACCAACACCACCTTTTGCACCAATAACGGCAACATTTCTGCCGGATGGTGCAGTTGCCGGATCCGTGAATAATGTATCCAGTACGGATATAACTTCCGTCAGGCTTGCAGGAGAAACAAGGTAATCGGAAACGCCATTGCGGATCAATTCACGATATAGGCGCACTTCGTTACTGCGGCCGATAATCAGAACGCGGGTTCCGCTGTCGCAGACTTCGGCAAGTTGCATAATATCTGCAAGCAGCTGATCCTGTCCTGCAGCACTTTCAAGAATAATAAGATGCGGTGTGGAAGTGCTCTGATAGGCTTCCAGTGCCACATCGACTCCACCGGAGCGAATATGCCAGCGGGTACGCGTCAGGCGTCTGTCTTGAGAGCAGGCCTGCAAAACAGACAGGCCGGCTTCTGTTTCACAGAACGCATCAATATTCAGGCGCGGCAGCGGGCGGATATGGGTTATATCCGTACCTGCATCCTGCAACATAGTTGTTGATGTGACACTGTCTTCCACGATCACGACCTTTTTTATTCGTTTAAAGCAAAATTTCGATAATACGCGCCGGATGATGTTTTTGGATCCGGCGGCAGAAATTATGCGTCTTTAATACTGTGCTGTTAGACTGCGAGAATCCTGCCAAACTCCTGTTGCGGTCGGTGACATAGCCTCATAGCCTTCGTCTCCGCTGATAATGCGGTCATTACGCGTACCTTTCAGCGGCGATGTGGCCCGAGGCCCGAGGAAATCAGCCGGATTTGCCACCTGAGCTGCCAGATTCGCCTGTGATGCACAGCCAAAATTCGCATAATGTTTGTTCTCAGCCGTACTCAGCATATCAGCAGGCCATCTTCCGCACGGACCTGTCCCTGCTGTCATCGCATAGTAGCTGATACGAACAGGCGCGGAGATTTGCGGATTATTCACCTGATAGCTCTGGGTTGCAATATTGCTGGCCAGAACACCGCCTTGCCTTAAGACTTTTGCAATATCCATACTGATCCGGTAGGCGGCAGACTGATTGGCACTGCCCTCAGGTAAAAGGATGAAAACCATGCCAGAACCTTGGCGACGATATCCGTCAACGGCATTCTGCACAATGCTGCGCTGTGTGATACTAAGTTTGCGATCATTCCGGCTAACAGGAATATCCGCTGTTTTTTCACGTTCCTGAATCGTGATCGGATGATTGGTACGGTAATCATCTGGCGTGGCGCCGACTGTTACATGATGTGTATTGGCACATCCTGCCAGCAGCAGAGTAACAAAAAGGCTGCTGCCAATGAGGGCTGAACGGGAGTGGGGGACGGTAATTTTTCTCATAATGCCTGCCCTCTTATTTGTAAATGAAGCCGACAACGCCGTTATAGCGGCCGTTTGGCAGGTTGGTTTTTGCAGAGCCATAAACACGATTGACCTTGCCCAATACAAAGCCGGCTGCATCACTTGGCGGAGCCAGATTATCATCAGGTCGAGCCAGTTCTGTTCTGGCTGTCGGGCGTACCAGATAAGGGGTAACAATTACGACCAGTTCGGATTCATTGCGTAAAAAATCGCGACTGCGGAACAAAGCTCCGAGTACCGGAATCTTGGACAGGCCGGGCGTGCCGTTAATCGACTGACGGGTTTCATCGCGGATCAGACCGCCGATCATCATGGAGCCGCCGGAAGGCATCTCAACCGTCGTATCGGCCACGCGTTTACGCAGAGAGAGAATGCTTGCACCGACACCGTCAGAATTTTGCGAGCCTGAACCTTCGGTTGTTGGTTCGGAAACGGATGTACGGACTTTCAGCGAGATACGTCCCGGTCCCAGAACAGTCGGCATGAATTCAAGACCGATACCATATTCAATCTTGGCAAGTTCGGCTGTGCGTTTACCGTCATCATCGGTGGTGACGCTGTTGAGAACATTATATTCACCGCCAACTCTGAAAGCAGCTTTTTCACCGGAAATAGCTGTGAGTGTTGGTTCAGCCAGCGTTTTCATTGCGCCCGCTGTTTCCATAGCCTGCAGGTAGCCGCGGAAATTTTTGGTCTGTAACCCGAAACCTGTATTTGAGAGGGTCTGCCCAATTGCTCCGGAAAGACGATCCGACACACCGGTAAAGGTTACACCATTGCTGCTTGCGCTGCCCATCATATTAACGCCGAGCTGTTTCATCACAGAACGGCTGACTTCAGCAACAGTTACTTTAAGTGTTACCTGATCTTCACCGGCAATGGTAATCAGATTGATGATTTTACTGGAGCGGCGGCGCTCCTGACCAAGTCCGCTTGTGATCGTAATATTATTGCCGTCACCGGAGGATGTGGTGGAAGAGTCGTTATACTGCCCTGTTGTTGCTTCACCACCTGAAACAAGTAATTCGGCAAGCTTTGCAGCCTGTGCTGCATCCTGTGGTGTTTGAACAGAACCGGTCAGAACAATATTGTCATTGATGAGTTCGATTTTAATATCAGAGCCCGGAATATATTTCCGCAATGAAGAAGACAGGCTGCTGACATCACGCTCGATTTTCAGGTCTAGACTGGCTATCTGTTCGCCGTCTTTGCCGAAGACAATAATATTGGTTTGTCCGACGGATTTACCGAACAGGTAAATGCGCCGCGCTGTACGAGTGACAGCATCAGCTGTTGCCGGATTGGCAACCAGAATATCATAGGCGTCTTGCGGCAGATCAACGACGATTGACTTTCCCAGTCCGAGATTGACCGGTTGTGAGCGACCTGCGCTGGAAATCTGAACGTCCTGTGCCTGCACCGGATTGGAACTGAGAACCGGTATAATGAGGGCAGCAGAAAGGAACAGTGGTTTCAACTGTGAACTGACGCGAGTTTGGGAAAAAGATGGACGTGTCATTAGTTGATCCCAACTTCGGTAAGATTGCCAGATTTAATCATTTTGACCGGCCCGTTTTTGGAAGGTGAAACAACAAGATAGTCGGATGAGCTGGATGGCTCTGGTTTTGCATCACGAACTGAGCGCAATGTCAGGCTGATCCGGTCCGCCACAGATTGGGCAACAGCCATGATCTCAGCCTGTTCATGGGTAACTTCCAGAGTTGCGGTGCGGCCGATAATATCTTTTTTGCCTTCATCATCTTCTTTGATCGTCTGATCGATGGCCAGCACGCGAACATTTTCTAAAATGGTTTCCGTTAAGAATGGCATACTCTTATTGGCAGCATTCCGGTCCGCACGAGTGAGAATTACATCGACGCGATCACCGGGAAGAATGAAGCCACCGGCGGAACTTTCTGCAGCAATATTAGTCGCGATGGCACGCATACCTTGTGGCAGCAAAGAGGACATGAATTGTTCACCTTCGCCGATCAGTTTAACTTTGCGGATAGGTTCTCCGGCCAGAACCGGAAGGCGCAGGCTGGATTTTTGCATGACATCCAGTGCGTCCGGTTGTGAATCACGCGTTATGTAATCTGCGGTTACTGAAGCTGTAGGCCAGGATTGCCATTGTAGTTGACCGGATAATGACGATCCGACGGCCAGATTAGATGAAGCAGTCAGAACATCTTTCACAGGCAAAACCGGTGCGGGAGCACTGACCTCAATGACCTGCGGAGGGGCATCTGTTATAGTCAGTGCAATATAGCCTGCGGCACCGGCGGCAAGCACGGCAACAGCCAGAATGATCAGGCGTGAAGTGTTCATTTGATATCCCCGCATTGAGCGTGTGATTTTGGCACATACTCTAAATGCAGCAAGAATCGTATAATTATGGTTAACGAACTATTATTATTGATTTTATTAAAACAGTTATTGCTGAATTGGTGGGGGGGAAGATTTGTTATGCCGGTTTTCAGGCCCTAACCAAAGCAAGATCGGGATATATCCATAAACCGGCAATGGCCAAAGCTATACCATAGGGGATACCTTTTTTGGGGTCACTCAGACGGTAAAGAAAAGCGATATGTTCAATTTTACTTCTGTCGATAAGCTTGCGCAGTAAGAGAATACATAGTGTTAAAATACCGCCTGTAATTGCGCTTATCAGTAAATAATCTGCAAGACTGACTGAAAATCCGGTCCAGAGAGCTGTGGCACTGATTAGTTTGGCATCTCCGCCACCCATGGCATTGATGAAAAACAAAGCAAAACAGATGGCGAGGGCAATAGCGCCCGCTGCAATGTGAAGAAAG
The DNA here is from genome assembly GCF_000409565.1 of Pseudochrobactrum sp. AO18b. Taxonomy (NCBI): domain Bacteria; kingdom Pseudomonadati; phylum Pseudomonadota; class Alphaproteobacteria; order Hyphomicrobiales; family Brucellaceae; genus Pseudochrobactrum; species Pseudochrobactrum sp. AO18b. Next base: position 2,777 of record NZ_ANNO01000012.1, on the reverse strand, counting down.
ATATCTTTTGTAGGAAGTCCGTAAAGCGGTGCCAGAACAAGAAATGCTGCGGCTAAAAACAGGCAGGCAATATTGTGTATCTTCATAAACAGAAGATCCGAAATTGCAGCATAAATCATAGTGCCGCAAAAAATCAGAGCAGTGAGAAAAGCGAGCATAAGCAGCCTGAGTTTTGCAAAGGAATTGTTGGATTATCATTCTGTTGATGCCAGAGATACTTTAAGCCTTTTACCTTCGGGTTAATACTGTTGGATATTCGGGCATTTTGTTGAGAGCATACAGACCGCCGAAAATTGAAATATAGCTATTAATTGTTCTTTCATCCCTGTTGCGCATAGTGCGGTGAGCTACGGGGCATATTTTATGGCTGATATGAAGATGACAGATCTGAAAAAACTGATAGTTGCAGCTTTGCTGGGGGCAGGTGTCTTAACCTATCCGGCTGGGGCGACAGAAATTCAGGCAATACAGGTTCAGACAGATCAGGCGCATATTTTGCGACTGGATAAGCCTGTTAAGTCAGTCATTATTGGAAATGATGCTATTGCTGATGCCGTTATGCAGGATGCCAAAACCATTATTCTGACCGGACGTAATAATGGTGTCACCAATCTGGTTGTTATAGATCAGAGCGGGGATACATTACTGGATGAAAAAGTCATGGTCGGACAAAACGATCTGGCAACGACCCGTGTTTTCCGGGGCTCCAATATGATTGTATTGTCCTGCACGCCGATTTGTGAGCCGAAAGTTAAAGTTGTGGCTCCGCCAAGATCCTGATTATATTCTAGGTTTTCAATTTTCTGTCCTACTGCAGGAAAATTTAATAGATCATGAGTAGCCGAGCTGAGAAAAACTCTGTCCGACATTTTGTAAAGTCACTTCGCTCGTTCCGGCGGGATGAACGAGGCGTTACAGCGGTGGAGTTTGCGCTGGTCGCTTTTCCGTTTTTGTTTTTAATTTTTGCGATTATCGAACTGGGACTGAGTTTTACAGTGCAGCAAATGCTGGCTCATGCGACAGAAGATGTGAGCCGGCGATTTTATACAGGACAAGATACGAAAGAAAATACAACACCGGAAGTGGTGAAAGATCGTATTTGCCAGAAAATACAATTTATGCCTGTCGTTAATTGCAACAATCTTGATATCAATTTGGATAATTACAGTACTTTTTCGGCAGTTCCTGTTAAAAATCTTGTAACAAGTGAGGGGAAGCTTGGACTTCCGTCCCAGATTAATCTGGGAGGACCATCAACGATTAATCAGATTAATGTATTATATCGCTGGCCGGTTCTGACCAATATTTTTTATTATTTAAATCCGAAAGTAAAAAATGAAGACAGGGTACTGCCTCTTTTTACAACAGTGACCTGGCAGAATGAGCCGTTTTCATGATCGGGTTTCATTTTAAAGCAAATGGAGCACGGTTGGCTTTAGCTGATAGCTTGCGAAAATTTGGTGCGAATAAGTTTGCACTTTTAAGAAAGTTTAGCAAAGACGAACGCGGTGTATCTGCCGTGGAGTTTGCGCTTCTTTTGCCGGTTCTGATTCTGATCTATGCAGGTGTGGCCGATGTTTCACGTGGTGTGGATGCAAACCGCAAAGTGAACCGGGTTTCCAGTGTTGTCGGAGATCTGGTGAGTCGACAGATCAGTGTGTTGCCAACACAACTTGATGATGTTTTTATTATCGGCTCGACGATTATGGTACCGTCTTTAACAGCACCGCAAATCAGGATTTCGTTTCTCAGAGTAGAAAAATTAAACAATAGTAATACATTGATTGTCCGACTGGACTGGTCACGGACAACATCCAAGTTCATTGAGAAAGGGACTGTAGCAGAACAGGAGGCAAGGCGCGTTTATCTGCCGGAAAAACTGCGCCAGGAGCCGATGAATTATATTCGTGTTGAGACGCAATATACTTACACTCCGTTGCTTTCTTTTCTTTTGCCGAACATCGACATGGAAGAAATCTATTTTGCCAGTCCGCGCTATTCAGATACTATTCCTTGTCCTCAGTGCTGATGATTTCCTTGCTTGACGCTTGAGGTGGTTTTCATGATATGCCTTTCATGAAATACTCGGTGAAGCGGTCTGAAGGCATTATTCTCATGCGACGGGTTATCCTTATTGTCCTTGATTCTTTCGGCATTGGCGGCGCACCGGATGCGTCCGCCTTTGGCGATCAGGGAGCCAATACGCTGGGGACAGTTGCCCGCTTTTGTGCGGATAAACAGACATCATTCCATATTCCGCATATGCTGGAACTGGGATTAGGGCAGGCAGCGCAGCTCGCGGATAGTCATTTTCCTACCGTTTTTAATTCTGCCTTGCTGCCTCATGGCCTGTGGGGTGCTGCGAGTGAAGTCTCGAAAGGTAAGGATACACCTTCAGGCCATTGGGAAATTGCAGGTCTGCCGGTACCTTTTGACTGGGGGTATTTCCCGCATAGTATTCCGGCCTTCCCTGAGGACCTGACGGATACCATCATCCGTCAGGAAGGTTTGAACGGAATATTGGGCAATTGCCATGCCTCGGGCACTGAAATTATTGCGCAATATGGTGAGGAGCATATCCGAACCGGAAAACCGATTTTCTATACATCGTCTGATTCCGTATTGCAGGTAGCTGCCCATGAAACACATTTCGGTTTGCAAAGGCTTTATGATCTGTGCGCGGCTTTGCGCCTGCTGGTGGATCCGCTGAATATCGGCCGTGTCATTGCACGGCCATTTACCGGTGAAACGCCGGAGAGTTTTGAACGCACCGGCAA
>NZ_ANNO01000011.1:0-12250 GCF_000409565.1 Pseudochrobactrum sp. AO18b | reverse complement strand
GGGGGCTTTTTCATTTCGGTCGATAACAAGATGCGGGATCAGCTTGCCGGTTCAGGGCGATCCTGCGTCAGCAACAATGCGCCGATCGCATCAACTTTCTGCTTGTTCATATCTTCCGCACCTGCTGCAAAAGCATTCTGCGTTGCGGAGGCTGCAACCGGTTTGGTTTCAAACGGCAGCTGCGCCGGAACCGGTGTGTTTACAGCCGGTGCATGATAGGCAAGCTGCACCGGTGCTTCCGCTGCAACCGGTTGTGCAGCCTGCACATCCTGCGCAGCCTGTCCGGCAGATGCCACCATCACCGGAGCAACGACAGGCAGGCGGTCGCCTTTACCGGCCTTAGCCGTATCCGTTACATCATAGATGCTATCCGGCATGGACTGGTTTCTTGGCTCATAGGCAGCCGCCAGATTATACGGGGTTTCAGGCAGCGGCGATTCCAGCGTACCGTCTCTGCGGCGCTTTTCGTAGAAAGAATTACCACCGGCAACCAGCACATAATGCATATTTCTATACGGGAATTTCAGACCGGCCGTATGGAAGAACATTGCATTCTTCAGCTTCGGATGGCGTTCGCCTTTCAGCACGGAATCCGCCGCTTCTTTCACATCCGGCAAGGCTTTGGAATTCATGGCACGGGTCATAACGCCCGGTGCAAACTGGTTCTTCTGTCCGACAACGCCGCAAATGGTTTCCGGATATTTTTCCGAGACCAGACGGTTCATCACCACCGTGCCGACTGCAACAAGGCCATCACGGCTGGAGCGGGCAGATTCAAAGAACATTGCGCGCTCAAGGCACTCGCGGTCTCTGGAGGTGTATGTGTAGGTCTTTTTGCCATTACGGACGGTTACACCGGATTCCTTGGCAGGCTGTGCAGCCTTGGCAGATTTGGAACCGGTCGAAGTCGTGGTGCAGCCAGCAAGGATAAACGGCGTGGCAACCAGAGCACCGATAAACAGTGTTTTCGCTAAATAAGAGCGTTTCAACGGTTCATCCTTATCAATAATTTCCCGTACACCCGGGTCACACAGAGATCCTGTGCGCGAGCCCCGGGAAATTCGGGGGCTATTAGGGCTAAATAAAGGCGCAAGGCCCGATTTATATTCGTGTTCCGGTTAGCGACAACCGGTTAAAATTTACCCCAAGAAAATGCGCCTCATTAGTTAACGCTTTGTTAACGCATTCTTTTGAGTGATTACTAAAATACGCAAGATTACGTAAAGACTTCACTAACCTTGTGAAATGAAGCAGCTTGCCGGATCATGGCTTTGCAGCATTTCCGGTACGATATTGCCTTATTTCACAACCTGATAGCACCTCAGACACGGGCGCATCATGCAATTGACCGCCCCGTTGCGTTAGTCATAATTCATTACAGCGCGTTACAAATGGCTGATATTTTGTGAAGGCAATTTGCTTTTATGACGCTAGAGCCTTTGCAGACACGGCTTTTCGCAGAATCAGAAATATAAAAACCGGCGTGAATTTTCTTCACACCGGTTCAGTATTTTTCAAAAATATCCGGCCGGTTATCAGCCGAAAGCATAACCGGCACCGCGAACGGTGCGAATCGGATCCACTTCACGACCGGTATTGATCGCCTTGCGCAGACGGCCGATATGCACATCCACCGTGCGGTCGTCGACGTAAATATCCCGTCCCCAAATACCATCCAGCAATTGCGTGCGCGAGAAAACGCGCCCCGGTGCCATCATGAAATATTCCAGCAAACGAAACTCTGTCGGCCCGAGTTTGATTTCGCGTTCCTTGCGGTAAACGCGGTGCTGCTGACGGTCGAGAACAATCTCACCGACTTTCAGCACATGGGAAAGCACACTCGGGTTAGCGCGGCGCAGCATCGCCTTGATACGTGCCAGCAGTTCCGGTGTGGAGAATGGTTTGACAACATAATCATCCGCACCAACGGCCAGACCGCGCACGCGCTCGGATTCCTCACCGCGTGCTGTCAGCATGATAATCGGCAGACGTTCTGTCTCTGCGCGCTGACGCAGACGGCGGCAAAGTTCGATGCCGGAAACACCAGGCAGCATCCAGTCGAGAACCAGAAGATCAGGGACGTTTTCGCGTAAATAAATTTCGGCTTCATCGCCACGCAGGATCGTATCGACCTGATAGCCTTCAGCCTCAAGATTATAGCGCAGCAATTCGCTGATGGCTTCTTCGTCTTCAACAACCGCTATTCTTGGCGTGTGTGACATTGCGTATCCACTATTCGTTTAGACATAAGGGGGCATTTGCATTCCGGCACAGCCGGAATGCATGATGTTTATTCTGACAGGCAGGGCTGAATGCCCTGCATATCCGCTGCCGGTTAGAACAGCTTAGTTTTTATGCAATTCGTCGAGAACGACGTCATGGCTCAGATCATCTTTCGGACGATCCGGCGGCATCTGATTACCGGTGACAATGTAATAGACTGTCTCGGCAATATTGGTGGCATGATCGCCGATACGCTCAATATTCTTGGCGCAGAACAGAAGATGCGTACAGGCCGTAATATTGCGCGGATCTTCCATCATATAAGTCAGAAGTTCGCGGAACAGCGATGTGTACATCGCATCAATTTCATCATCGCGGTCGCGGACAATATTGATCTGGGTCACAGAACGCGTTGCATAGGCATCCAGCACATCTTTAAGCTGGGTGCGGGCAAGCTCTGCCAGTGTTTCCAGACCGCGATAAAGCTTCACCGACTGGCGTGTTTCCGAAACGGCAACGACACGCTTGGCAATGTTTTTGCCCATATCGCCCACGCGTTCCAAATCCGCTGAAATACGGATCGCGCCGATAATTTCGCGCAAATCCACAGCCATCGGCTGACGCTTGGCGATAATCATAATCGCCTTGTCATCAATTTCACGTTCGCCTGCATCAAGGATCAGATCCTCGGAAATGACCCGCTGTGCCAGCGCATTATCGGCAGTCACAATCGCCTTGATGGACTGCTCCACCATACGCTCCGCGTGACCGCCCATTTCGGCGATTTTACGGGCGAGAAACTTCAGTTCTTCATCATAGGACGTAACCGTATGCTGTGACGGCATGGAAATTTCCTTATCCTGTGGCACTGCCAAAGCAGTCTGTAAAACTCCAGAGCATTTCCGGCTTATATTGCCTCATAGAAAATGCTCTATCTTGTTTGTTTTTACGTGTAAGCTCAGATCAGCCGAAACGGCCGGTAATATAGTCCTGCGTACGTTTTTCTTTCGGCGTGGTGAACATCATATCCGTGTCACCGACCTCTACCAGATTGCCCAGATGGAACATGGCTGTGGTCTGCGAAATACGCGCAGCCTGCTGCATTGAGTGGGTCACGATGACAATCGTATAGTCACGGCGCAACTCGTCAATCAGCTCTTCCACTTTCGCGGTTGCAATCGGGTCAAGCGCCGAGCAAGGCTCATCCATCAGAATGACTTCAGGGCTCACCGCAATTGCGCGGGCAATGCAAAGACGCTGCTGCTGGCCGCCGGAAAGACCTGTGCCTGCATCATTGAGGCGATCTTTCACTTCTTCCCAGAGGCTGGCGCCACGCAGGCTCTTCTCAACGATGACATCGAGATCCGCACGGCTGCGCGCCAGACCATGAATGCGCGGGCCGTAAGAAACATTCTCATAGATCGATTTCGGAAACGGATTTGGCTTCTGGAACACCATGCCGACACGGGCACGCAGTTCCACCACGTCGATTTTCGGATCGTAAATATCCTCGCCATCGAGCGTGATAAGACCTTCAACGCGGCAACCTTCAATCGTGTCATTCATACGGTTGAGCGAGCGCAGGAAAGTCGACTTACCGCAACCGGACGGGCCGATCAGCGCGGTTACGCTGTTTTCTTCAATATCCAGATCAACACCGTGCAAAGCCTGTTTTTCACCGTAGAAAACTTTGACCTTGTCCCCGCGCATTTTGATTTTTTTTGGCAAGGCGTTCATCTTTTCTCCGAGTGTTTTCTCTAAAGTATAATCATTCATCAGGTTCATGATCGCAACTCCGTCCCGATTACCATCTGCGCTCAAAACGGCGGCGCAGAATGATTGCGGCAATATTCATCACAGCGAGGAACAGGAGGAGCACAATAATCGCACCCGATGTCCGCTCTACAAAAGCACGTTCTGCTTCATTAGCCCACATGAAAATCTGTACCGGCAGTGCAGTCGCAGGATCCATAGGAGTAACTGGAGCATTGGCAACAAAGGCAACCATACCGATCAGCAACAGCGGCGCTGTTTCACCCAGTGCCTGAGCCAGACCGATAATCGTGCCGGTCAGAATGCCCGGCGCGGCCAGCGGCAGCACGTGGTGGAACACAACCTGCGTTTTGGAAGCACCAAGCCCCAGAGCCGCAGCACGGATTGATGGCGGCACCGCACGCAAAGCTGCGCGCGTTGCAATAATGATTGTCGGCAATGTCATCAGCGTCAGCACCAGACCACCAACCAGCGAGGCCGAACGCGGCATGCCAAAGAAGTTGATGAAAACCGCCAGACCCAGCAGACCGAACACGATGGACGGCACCGCAGCAAGATTGTTGATATTCACTTCAATAATATCGGTGAAGCGGTTTTTACGCGCATATTCTTCCAGATAAATCGAAGCAGCAACACCAATCGGCAGAGCAAAGACCAGCACGATCAGCATCATATAGAGCGAGCCGATCAGCGCGACGCCCAGACCCGACGTTTCCGGACGGCTGGAAGCACCCATGGTGAACAGGCCGGTATTGAAGGACTGGCGCATAACGCCTTCATCCTTCAGTGTCTTCATCCAGCCAACCTGAAGATCGGAGACTTTACGCTTGCTCTGGTCAACCGACAGGTCGATCTGACCTTTATTGGCCGAGTCAATATCCGCAGCCGCAAGGAATTTGATTGTCTGGGTTGTGCCGATCAGTTTCGGATCAGCCATCACCATTTCACGCAATTGCAGACGAACGCCATCCGAATAGAAGCGGGTCATATCGCGCATGGCAGGACGGTTGGATTTCTCCACACCGAGCTTGTCAGCCAATGCATTGCGCACCAGCAGCGGATAATTCGCTGTAATCAGCACATTCGGATTGCTTGCGCGTTCATTGGACGGATCAATCACCTTCTCATCCAGCAGCACCGGAATTTCGATCGTTGTCTGCCAGAAGGCTGTGTAGCCTTTGGAAAACACCGAGAAAAACAGCGCACAGAGGAAGAAAATACCGATTGCAATCGCAATCACACCATACATGCGGAAACGGCGTTCTGCAGCATAGCGGCGCTTGATGCCAATATCACGGCGGGCAGGTGCGGTTGAAGTTGTCTTGGGAGTGAAAACAGCGTCGGTCATTCATATTGCTCCCGATATTTACGCACAATGTAGAGAGCGAAAATATTCATCAGCAGGGTCAGGAAGAAGAGCGTAATACCCAGTGCAAAAGCCACCAGTGTCTGCGGTGAGTTGAACTCAAGGTCACCGGTCAGCTGGTTGACGATTTTTACAGTGATCGTCGTCATTGCTTCAAACGGGTTGAGCGTCAGATTGGCAGCCACACCCGCAGCGAGTACCACGATCATGGTCTCACCAATGGCGCGGGAAGCGGTCAGCAGCAGCGCACCGACAATACCCGGCAGCGCAGCAGGCAGGATCACACGCTTGATCGTCTCGGAGCGGGTGGCACCCAAACCCAATGAGCCGTCACGCAGGGAGCGTGGTACGGCAGTGATAATATCGTCGGACAAAGAGGATACGAACGGGATCAGCATCACGCCCATCACTAAGCCGGCAGTGAGCACACTCTGCGCCATGATGAAACCCTGACCACCGGTCAGGGCGGCACTCAGGTCACGCAGGAACGGGCCGACTGTGACCAGCGCGAAGAAACCGTAAACAATGGTCGGAATACCGGCCAGCACTTCCAGCAGCGGCTTGACGATAGCGCGGGTTTTGGCACCGGCATATTCCGACATATAAATCGCGGCGAACAGACCAACCGGCACCGCGAAGACCATGGCGACCAGCGCGATATAAAGCGTACCGGCAAGCAGCGGGATCAGACCGAACTGACCATGGGAATCTGTGGCACCGGCAGCGGCAAAACGCGGATCCCAAACCGTTCCGAAGAAAAATTCGTAGGCCGGAACATCGCTGAAGAAATTGATTGTCTGAAACAGCATCGAGAAGACGATGCCGACAGTGGTAAGAATGGCGATGGTTGAGGCAGCGATCAGCCCCCACAGCACAATGCTTTCCACATTGTTGCGGGCGCGGACGCGCGGTGCGATTGTCATCCAGCCAAAGATAAATCCGGCAATAGCCAGAGCAATCGTCAGACCTGCGCGGATATTCGAGGATAAGGCGGCTGCCTTGTTCCATTGTACCGCAACCGGCACCATCACATCCTGACCTTCTGTCGCCAGCGCGATGCCTTTTTCAGCCATCAAAGCGCGAACTTCAGAATAGGTCTGCGGCAGGTTTTCACGGCTCGACGGATCAAGACGCTCAAACCCGTGTGCGAGGCTTTTCACCACGCCGAGCGACAGGCTTTCGCTGTAATTTTCAGTGTTGCCGAGAGCATCCTGCAACTGCGATTTGGCAGTCTGCTCCAGATAGACGGTGGCGCTCAGCGACCAGACGACAAATAAAATAATTGCCGGCATGACTGTCAGAGAGAAAACCCACCATCCGTGATAATGCGGACGGGAATGTGGTTTCTCTTTTTTATCTGCCACGTTTTTTACGGTATTCAATTGTGCAACCGCTTTGGCGCGGCCAAGGAAAAATCCTGCGACGCCCAGCACGAAGACAATTGTTAAGACCAGCATGATCGACATTTAAATTCCCTGATCACCGTCCACGACAAAAGACAATCCGGGCGCAGAGCTTGTCTGCACCCGGACCATATTCAAATTATTTAACCTGCATTACAGTACCGGCTGCAAATGCATCGCGCTGTTCTTTGCGCTCTGCTTCCGGTGCCGGAACCAGACCATAGTCTGCCAGCGGGCTTTCATCACCAATCATCTGATCGGAAAGGAAGAATTCCACATATTCTTTCAGACCAGGGATCACGCCCAGATGCGCTTTCTTCACGTAGAAGAACAGCGGACGGGAAACCGGATATTCGCCTTTGGCAATGGTTTCAACGCTTGGAACGATATCGTTCACAGTTGCAACCTTCAGCTTGTCAGCATTGTTTTCATAGAAGGACAGGCCGAATACGCCAACGCCGGTTTTATTGGCGCTGATGCGGGCGAGTGTTTCGCTGTAGTCACCGTCAATATCAACAGCCTTGCCGTCTTTACGCACAGCGATACAGGTCTTGGCAGCTGCCTTGTCATCTGCACCACCGGCTTTGATGACTTCCAGCGCGCCGCTTTCTTTACAACCGTCAGCGAGCAGCTTTTCTTCGAAAACTTCACGGGTACCGTGTTTTTCACCCGGAATGTAAGCAGCAATATCCCAATCCGGCAGAGCGGCGTTAACTTGATTCCACTTGGTGTTCGGATTATCTACCAGCTTACCGTCTACAACGATTTTAGCAGCAAGAGCCTTGTAAACATCAACCGGAGCCAGCTTCCAGTCCGGACCGTTAATGTCAGTTGCGAAAACGATACCGTCATAACCGATGCGTACTTCCTGAACATCTTTTACACCTGCATCGATGCAGGACTGCAGTTCAGAAGACTTCATTGCGCGGGATGCATTGGCGATATCGATTGTGTTTTCGCCTACACCTTTACAGAAATCCTTGATGCCTGCGCCCGAACCGCCGGATTCAATAACAGGGGTTTTGAAATCCGGATAGGTTTCGCCGAAAGTTTCAGCAACGATCTTGGCATATGGCAGAACGGTTGACGAACCGGCAACCTGAATCTGGTCGCGAGCCTGAGCGGCAGTAGCACCGGCTACAGCAGCAATTGCCAATGCAGCAGTCGTTGTAATCAGCTTATTCATAGGAGCAGCTCCAGTTAGAAGAATGAGGTAACGTTTTGGACGTTACCAGCCATCTACGCGCTCTATATAACAGCTATATGACACTAATATTACAGGTTTGTATCAGTGCTCAATTCAGCATTTTATAATAAAAAAATGCAATTTCCCGCACGACCAATACAGAGCCAAAAAATTCAGACCCTGAAAGCAAAATGAAAACAATCGGTTAGGATGGCTTCGCTTTTTCCTCACCGGTTTCGTTCTCATCTTCTGTGGTCTGCGCCGACAAGAAATTGCCCACATGGCGCAATGTTTCAAAGTGGTCACAGAAAACTTTTATGACAACCAGAAGCGGCACCGCTATCAGGGCGCCGATGAAGCCCCACAGCCATGACCAGAAGGCAACGGCTACAAAAACCGCAACCGTATTCAGTTCAAGACGCCGGCCGATAATGGTCGGCGTTACAATCTGCCCTTCGAGAATATTACAGGCCAGCACAAAAGCCGGAGCCAGCATGGCATAGGCGATCTGGTCAAAGGACACGATGGCAATGATCCCGACCACGACAATTGTCGTCAATGCGCCGATATAGGGCAGGAAATTAAGCAGCGCCGCCATCACACCGAAGACAAACGGTGTCGGCATCCCCAATGTCCACAGCCCCAGACTGATTGCCAGCCCCAAAAGCCCGTTAATAACCGTGATCGTCAGCAGATAGCTGGAAATAACCTGTTCCACATCATAGACGACACGCAAGGCACGCTTCTTTTCGCTCAGTTTGCCAAAAGACTGGATGATCTTTTCATAGAACATGGTTCCCGAGGCAAGAATGAACAGTGTCAGGATAAATGTCACAGCAATTGTCGTGCCTCCTGACAAGACATTGCCCGCAGCCTGTGAAAGAATTCCGGGCTGCGCCAGCGAAACTGTCTGCACTTTGGGGTCTTGTCCCATTTGTGCGACCTGATCGACCTGCTTGCTGATATTGAGCAAATGTTCTGCCGGTGCGCGCAACCGGTGCAGCTTCTCTGTCAGCTCCCGCCCGATCTCCGGTGCTTCACTCACCATTTCCGTAACCGGCCCGCTTAAAAGATAGCCGGTCACTCCGATGAAGGAAAAAGAAAAGACCACAAGCAGAGTGGCCGAAATAGCTTCGGAAATGCCGAGCCGTTTTTTGGAGAAACGGACAATCGGTGTCAGCATCAGCGCCAGCAAAATGGCCAGCGTGACCGGCATGAAAAAATCCCGCGCAAAATACAGCGCATAAACCAGCATCATCAGAAAAATACCGGTCAGCATTGCGCGGCCTGTACGCACATATTTCGTCAGATTTTGCAGATTTCCGCTTTCAGGCAAAGGATGCGCCGGATAAATCAGCTCATTTTCAGCATCGGATATCGACGTCTTATTATCATGCGGCATCTGCATCCGCCTCCCCCTCATTCCTATGCGGATTATTCCCGCTATGCCGGTAAATTAAGGGAGACAGCAATGCCGTCAATATAAAGCGATAAATATAGTCCGCCAGCCGGCATGATCCGGCTGGTTCAAAGCAAAAGCATATCTTAATTCAGCACCAGCCAGCCGGAAATCAGGATGACGACGGCACCGGCCAGCATGTGAATTTCCACCGGAGCGTTAAACAGTAATGCCCCATAGAACAGTCCCCAGATAATCTGGCTATATTGAACGGGCGCAACAATCGCGGCAGATCCCAGACGGAACGCTTTAACAATCATCGTCTGCGCAAAAGCAATCAGCCCGCCGCCGAGAAGCGCCAGCCCCAGATCCTGCCACTGCGGTGTAATCAGGCCGTTATAAAGCGCCAGCAATCCGGCAAAACAGGACTGGACAATCAGCAGAGCAACAACCAGCGCCTTGTCAGACTCATCGCTTTTGGCACGGCGCAGCAAAACCTGCGCAATGGCGAAAAACAATGCCGAACCCAAAGCGGCCAGATGCCCCGCAGACAATGGTGCCGCACCCGGCTGCAAAATCCAGATCACACCGGCGAAGCCGAGAAGAACGCCGAACCAGCCCCGCAAGGAGAGGCGCTCTCCCACCATGATAAAAGCAACAATCGCGACAAAAATCGGAGACAGAAAGCCCAAAACATAGGCTTCAGCCAGCGGTAAAGCCGAAAATGCATAATAGATCAGCAGCGTATTCATCGACAACAGCAGCGCACGGCCAAAGGCCAGTTTTGGATAAACCGGCAGCAAACGCTTTGCCTGCCCGCTGAGACAGCCATGAACAACAATGAAAGACAGAGCAAAAACGGACAGCAAAAATGTTGTCTCATAAACACCGATGCGGGCGCTCAGTGTTTTGACAATTGTATCCGCCCCTGAAAATGCTGTGAAAGCAATAAAGGCAATCAAAGCTGCGCGGAGATTATGCGTTTGCGTATTCATATTGTCACTGCCGTAAAGGTGCCTGGCCTTAAAAATATGGGGCCATAAATGTGCGGGTTTTCGGAGAGTATTCCGGCAGACTGGCGCTCCCCACACTCAGCCCCCTTCACATTCAGCATGTGACGTCAGATCAATTATCGGCACCAAAGCATAGTCTGAAACATAAGGCTCTGTTGCGAGCGCGACGTTACTGTTTCTTTTGAAGAAAGCAAGAGAGCTGTTTCGATTTCAACAATGGCCCGTATCTATTCTTTTCAGCAGCTATGCAGATGCAATTTTATAACATTTTAAAACTCTCATACGCACGAAACTTTCAAGCATTTAAAGAATACAAGCCAATGCCTCATAAATTGCCCGCCAGCCAGTAGACAAAACCGATTTATCGGCATAGGCCGTTTACGTTAAAGTCAAAGAACCTCTCTGTTCAGGCATTTTTCAGGCTGCATCTCCCGATCAGTCAGGCTGTAGTTAAACACATGGTCTGGCTCTGTGCGCCGGATAATATCTGCGGCAGCAGAGTGTTTTTCGTTTCCTTTTTAGAGAACGGCAACACCGGATAAAGCGTATCGCCTGAAACAGAACGGATAAACGTGTCTCCCAAGACGTTTCCGTTTTCAGTTTCTCAGGCCGATATTTCGCTTTGCAATATCCGGTTTTGCTTTTTGGTGTAAGATTGGATTTGAAATGTCGCCTAAAGACAATGCTTCACCGGCTCATTCGCCGGCGCCGGAGCTCGACCGAAAAACCCGCATAAAATCTATTCTCGGCGGTTCTGCCGGTAATCTTGTTGAGTGGTATGACTGGTATGTCTATGCTGCTTTTACGCTTTATTTTGCGCCTAAATTCTTCCCGTCAGGCAACCAGACAGCCGAGCTGCTGAGTGCTGCGGCCGTGTTTGCAGTCGGCTTCCTGATGCGCCCGATCGGCGCATGGATCATGGGTATCTATGCCGACCGCAAAGGCCGCAAAGCCGGTCTGACCCTTTCTGTTACGCTGATGTGTATCGGCTCGCTGATTATTGCAGTGACACCGGCCTATGAAACAATCGGCGTTATGGCACCGGCATTGCTCGTTTTTGCCCGCCTGTTGCAGGGTCTGAGTGTGGGCGGTGAATATGGCGCCAGCGCAACCTATTTGAGCGAGATGGCTGGCAAAAGCCGCCGTGGTTTCTTCTCCAGCTTCCAATATGTGACCCTTATTGCCGGTCAGCTGACCGCCCTCGGCGTCTTGCTGATCCTTCAGCGTCTTCTCACACCGGAACAGCTCGGTGAATGGGGCTGGCGTATTCCGTTCTTCATCGGCGGTCTGCTGGCGATCTTCGTATTCTGGGTTCGCCGTGGTCTTGTGGAAACAAAATCATTCGATAATGCCAAAACCAGCGACAAACCACGCTCCAGCGGTTTTGCCCTGTTCAAGCATTATCCGAAAGAAGCCTTCACCGTTCTGGCACTGACAGCCGGTGGTACGCTGGCCTTCTACACATACACAACCTATCTGCAGAAATTCCTCGTCAACACTTCCGGTTTCAGCAAGGAATCCGCCAGTGAAATCACTGCGCTCGCACTGCTGATCTTCATGCTGATCCAGCCGCTGGCCGGTGCGCTTTCCGACCGCGTTGGCCGCAAGCCACTGATGATCGGTTTTGGTGTGATGGGCGTGTTGTTCACCTATCCGATCTTCTCGACCCTCTCGACAACAACCAATCCATATGTGGCTTTCGGTCTGTCGCTGGCAGGCCTGATTATCGTGACCGGTTACACCTCGATCAATGCGGTGGTGAAGGCAGAAATGTTCCCTGCGCATATCCGTGCGCTTGGTTTTGCTCTGCCTTATGCGCTGGCCAATACGATTTTCGGTGGTACCGCTGAATGGGTAGCGCTGAAATTCAAACTGTCCGGCTATGAA
>NZ_ANNO01000010.1:0-19297 GCF_000409565.1 Pseudochrobactrum sp. AO18b | reverse complement strand
CCTTTCCCTCTGATTGTCCTTCTTTTTTCTGCGCACGGCTGCGGCCGAGCGAGACGATTTTGTCCTTGGCTTCAAGGAAACGCGTGACTTTTGACCCCATGCTCAGAAGCATGGTCAGTCGTTCGGTTTCGAGCGATTTCACATCATCATACCAGTTGGTCAGGCGTTCAATCAGACCATGCATATCGCCCATACGCGCTTGCGCAAATGCATCACTCTCCGTTGTCGGCTTTTCCATCAGAATTTCACGCAACACACTCAAAGTCGGATCGACTTCGCGTTTTTTGCGTTCTTCCGCCAATGTGCGCAGAATCTGCCAGACATCGCCCGGCGTGGAGTAAAAATCGCGACGGTCACCCGGAATGTGCTTCAGCAAAACAAGGTTCCAGCCTTGCAGCTCTCTGATACCCATAGAAACATTCGACCGTGAGACGCCAAGGGCATCCACGATCTGATCGGCACAGAGCGGGTCTTTAGAAAGATAGAGCAAGGCATAGATCTGCCCGACCGTGCGGTTGATACCCCAGCGGCTGCCCATTTCACCGAAGTGCAGTACAAATGATTGTACGATTGGCGACAATTCCAAATCAGTTGCTCCCGTATTTTCTGAACTTTCAGAAATTACTGAAAGTTCAGATATTATTATTGTTGCTCCTCCGCAACCCGCAAAGCAGGTCTGGACAATAAGTCGCAACACAAATCAGAGAAGAGGCACGTCCAGAAATCGCTAATAAAGGTCGTTTGAGGTCGGCAATTGCCGGCTGTCATCCGTTTTATCGCGATGCATGGTTGCCCGCGTCAATAGCATCAGTGTTACCGGCGTTGTCACAAACACAAAAGCGGTAATTAACAGTTCATGCAAAACCGGTCGCGATTGCAAGACTGTAAAGAAAATAATTGATGCAATGAGAATGCCGCCGACACCAAAAGTCGTGCCGAGTGTCGGAGCATGAATCCGTTCATAGAACTTTTTAAAGCGCAAAAGACCGATCGCGCCGATCAGCGTAATCAGTGATCCGCCCAGCAAAAAGACCGAGACCAGAATGGCTGCCCAGAGCGGCAGTTGCGTTGCATGGTTCATTCGATCACCTCGCCGCGCATCAGGAATTTTGCCAGTGCCACGCTGGACACAAAGCCCAGCAGCGCAATCACCAAGGCAGCTTCAAAATAAATCGATGTGCCGGTGCGGATACCGAAGGTAATAAACAACATCATCATCGTGGCATAAAGCGTATCCAGACCCAGTATACGATCCTGCGCACGCGGCCCTGCAATCAGACGCCATGTTGCACAAAGCAGAGCTGCCCCCAGACAAAGCTGGGACAAAAGCAGCGCCCAGGATAAAATCACTGTACTCATGTGAAAATCTCCATCAGCAGGCGTTCATAATGCTGTTTTATCACGGTGCGGAACTCATCTTCTCCGTCTTTATCGAGAATATGAATCAGCAAAACACCCGTTACGGGATTAAAATTTGCCCATGCCGTACCGGGCGTTGAGGTCACGATACAGGCCAGAATACCGAGCGGCAAACGTCCGCGCAATTGCAGGCTGATGGTAACAAATCCTGCCTGACGCTCTGGCCGGTCAAAAAGAATGATTTTGATGACCGCAATATTTGACCAGAAAATATCGGCAACAACGCGGAAAAACAGTTCGATAATTGCCCTTACAGAGCGAACCCGCACCGGTTCCGGATCCAGCGAGGTGAAAGCCAGACCTGCGCCCAATGCAATGAAAAAGCCCAAAATCGTATGACCGGGTGTGAAGCCGTTGAGCAGCAGCCACATGATCCAGAAGCTCAGCGACAAAACGGGATGCGGAAACAATGCTCTCATTGTGCGTCTCCCTTCGCAGCCGGTGTGCTGGCAGCGGCCGGTTCGAATCCCGCCGAGCGTTTTGCGTCCAGAACATGGTCGATATAATTATGCGGACGATGCAGTGCCTGCGCGGTCGCATCGAGATAGCGCATCACCGGTGCCGCCTGAATGGTCAGAGCGAGACACAGAAACAACAGCCCCGCCACCGGCACCAGCTCAATAATCAGCACGCGCGGTACATTGCCTTCCATCGACGCCCAGAAGGTACGGATACCGGAGCGCGACATTGCAATCAGTGCCGAGACACCGGACAGAATAATCAGCGTGACATAGGCCCAGCTTGCTGCGGAAATCGGTGCATCAGTGCCCATGCCAGCCGGATTGAACAATGCCGACAACAGCGAGATTTTTGCCACGAAACCGGAAAATGGCGGCAAACCAATCAGCAAAATAGCGCTGACGGCAAAACAGGCACCGAGAATAGCAAGCGTTGCAGGCAAAACTGTGCCGACTTCCTCTTCCTCTTCTTCTTCCTCGTCACCATAGGCTTCAATCGTCACCGCCAGCACGTTGGCCGCCGCATCCTGACCGCGCTCCACCAGCTCAATCAGCAGAAAGAAAGCCGCAATCGTCAGTGTTGAGCTGATCATATAGAACAGAGCGCTGCCGGTAACCGCCACATTGCCCGTACCGATTGCCGCCAGCAATGTACCGGAAGAAACCAGCACGCTGTAACCGGCAATGCGCCCGAGCGCCTGCGATGCCAGCACCCCGATCAGACCGAAAGTGATGGTCGCCAGACCGATATAAAACAGTCCTGCATCACCGAAACCTGTTGTCCGTGGTGTCAGTTCGCCGAAAAATAGCAAAGACAAGCGCAGCAAAACATAAATACCGACCTTGGACATGATCGCGAACAATGCGGCCACCGGTGCGGCCGCAGCCGTATAGGTTGTCGGCAGCCAGAAATTCAGCGGCCATGCACCGGCTTTCACCAGAAATGCCGTGCCGAGAATGGCACCGCCCGCCTGCAGGAACATCAGATCATCTGCCGGTACATTGGGAATACGTTGTGCCAGATCGGCCATATTCAGTGTGCCGGTCACACCATAGATCATGCTGACGCCGATCAAAAACAGCGATGAGGCCGCGAGATTAACGGCAATATAATGCAAGCCCGCCTTAACGCGGGTGGCACCGGAGCCATGCAGTACCAGCCCGTAAGATGCTGCCAGCAGCACCTCGAAAAATACGAACAGGTTGAACAGATCACCGGTCAGGAATGCGCCGTTCAGCCCCATCAGCAGCAGCTGGAACAGCGTATGGAAATGCGAACCCGCTTTGTGCCAGCGTGCCAACGCAAAACACAGTGCCGCCAGTCCGAGAATACTGGTCAGCAGCACCATCATTGCCGAGAAACGATCCAGCACCAGCACAATCGCATAGGGTGCCGGCCAGTTACCCAGCAGATAAGGAAGCACGCGGTCGTCCGGCGTATTGGCCATATTGACCAGCATGATCGCGACAACAAACAACACAAAAGTCGCTGCAATGCTGATTGCAGCTTTCAGCACACGGCGACGCTCATCATAGAGCAGCAACAAAGCTGCGGTGATGAGCGGCAGCAGAATCGGCGCGATAATCAGATGTTCCTGCCAATCCTGCATTACTGGCTCTCCCTGCCGTCAACATGGTCGGTACCGGTCAGACCACGGGAAGCCAGCATGACCACCAGAAACAGGGCTGTCATGGCAAAGCCGATCACAATCGCTGTCAGCACCAGTGCCTGCGGCAACGGATCGGTATAAAGAGCGGGATCAGGCTGATCACCCAGAATAGGCGCGGAATCTGTGCGCAGACTGGCCATGCTGAAAATAAACAGATTAACCGCATAGGAAATCAGCGACAGGCCGATAATCACCTGAAAAGTACGCGGACGCTGCAAAAGCCACAGGCCGGAAGCTGTCAGAATACCAATACCGAGAGCGAGAATAAGTTCCATTAGCGTCCCTCTCCCTGCTTAACGAGTACGGCCTGTTCAGCCTGTTCCGATTGTGTTTTTTCCGAACGGCGATGACGGATCGACTGATGTGCCAAGGCAATCAGCATCAGAACGGTGGCACCGACCACAAGTGTGAAGACGCCGATGTCAAACAGCAGTGCCGATGCCACCGGCATTTTGCCGATCACCGGTACTTCCGCATAATCAAAATAGGTGGTGAGAAACGGATAACCGGCAAAGAACGAACCGGCACCGGTTGCCGCTGCGGTCAGCAAACCGAAGCCCATCCATTTCACCGGCAGAATGCGCAAATGGCTTTCCACCCAGCGGGTACCAAAGGCCAGATATTGCAGAATAAAGCCGATTGCCATCGTAATACCGGCCGCAAAACCGCCACCCGGCAGATCATGACCGCGCAGCAGCAGATGCATGGCGAAAACGATAATCACGCCGAACAAATATTGCATAATCACAGAAGGCACAGCGAGATATTCGGACAGGGTTGCACCAGCATGACGTTCCGGATCCGCCTCGTCAAAAGCATTCTGGATTTTCTGCTGTTGCGGGGATTCCAATGTGTCCGATGCCGGACGGAAACGACGCAGCAGCGCATAAACCGTCAGACCGACAATACCAAGCACCGTGATTTCTCCCAGCGTATCAAAGCCGCGGAAATCCACCAGCAACACATTGACCACATTCTTGCCGCCAGCTTCCGTATAGGAATTGCCAAGGAAATAATCAGCAAGCGTCGCAGGGCTGAAACGGGTCATCATCGCATAGGAAACAAGCGCCATACCGCCGCCGCCAGCCAGCGCGATAATCAGATCGCGGTAACGGCGCAAGCGCGGCACCAGAGGAATGCTTGCATTTTCATCTTCCTGCCAGCGTTTCGGCAGCCAGCGCAGACCAAGCAGCAACAGAACTGTGGTGACAATCTCAACCAGCAACTGCGTAACCGCGAGATCCGGTGCGGAGAGCCATACAAATGTAAAACAGGTCACAAGCCCGGCGCCGCCAAGCAGCATCAGCGATGCCAGCCGGTGATATTTAGCCTGATAGGCCGCACCGACCGCACAAAGCGCGCCGATCAGCCAGACAATGGCAAAGACCGGATCCACCGGCAGCGGCACCAACGGCCCCATAAATAGTCCCGCCTGATAAATAGGCCAGGCACCGGCAAAAATCGCAATCAGCATCAGCACCCGCATTTGCGGTTGCAAACGACGTGTGCCGAACCGGCTTTCAATACTACGCGCCCATTTCCATGAAACGGTTACCAGCACCATCTCAAAAATACGCTGACCATTGAGATGGCGCAGCAATGGCGGCCCTTCATCGCATTTTGCCAGATAGTTTTTCATCACCATGAAGATCACGGTTCCGCCGATCAGCGCAATCACACTCATCAGCAGCGGCACATTAAAGCCGTGCCAGATTGCAAGGCTGTATTCCGGTGTGGCACCGCCAAGAACCGACACGACAGCCGTGTGCAGGAACGGCCCGACAATCAATGTCGGCACAATACCGATCAGCAGGCAGAGCAGCACCAGCAATTCAATCGGGAAACGTACCCATTCCGGCGGCTCTTTCGGTGTATGCGGCAGGTCAACCGGTGCGGGACCAAAGAAGGTCGAATAGATAAAGCGGATCGAATAAGCGACACTGAAAGCGCTCGCCAGCGTTGCCACATAAGGTGTGACCGTATCGAGCCATGAAGACAGATGTGTCTCCACCGTTTCCGCAAAGAACATTTCTTTGGAAATAAAGCCATTCAGCAGTGGTACACCGGCCATCGCCGCACTGGCAACCATCGCCAAAGTTGCCGTAATCGGCATGAAGCGGAACAAACCGCTTAGTTTTCGCAAGTCACGCGTGCCGGTTTCATGATCGATAATCCCCGCCGCCATAAACAGCGAAGCTTTGAAGATCGCATGATTGACCATGTGGAAAATCGCGGCAACGGCTGACAGCGGGCTGCCGAGGCTGAGCAAAGCGGTAATCAGTCCCAGATGACTGATGGTTGAATAAGCCAGCAGGCCTTTCAGATCCTGCTGGAACAGCGCGAACCATGCGCCCAGCAGCAAAGTCGTCAGACCGGCAAGCCCCAGCAACCAGAACCATTCTTCTGTGCCCGCCAGTGCAGGCCACAGCCGCACCATCAGAAACACACCGAGCTTAACCATCGTTGCAGAATGCAGATAGGCTGAAACCGGCGTCGGCGCGGCCATCGCATTGGGCAGCCAGAAATGGAAGGGAAATTGTGCGCTCTTAGTGAAAGTACCAAGCAGGATCAGCACCAGAGCCACCGTATAAAGCGGATGGTTTTTAATCAGATTGCCCGATGCCAGAATAACATCCAGCTCATAACTGCCGACAATATGACCAAGCAGCAGCACACCGAGCAACAGGCCAAAACCGCCAAGACCGGTAACGGTCAACGCCATACGCGCACCGTCACGGGCGCTGACATTCTGATACCAGTAACCGATCAGCAGGAAGGAGAAAATACTGGTGAGTTCCCAGAACACCACCATCAGGATCATATTGCCCGACAGCACCACGCCGAGCATTGCCCCCATAAAGGCAAGAAAGAATGAGAAAAAGCGCGGCACCGGATCTTCCGATGACATATAATAGCGCGCATAGATCACCACGAGCAGGCCGATGCCTGTGACCAGCATGGCAAACAGCCAGGCAAGACCATCCATCCGCAAAGTGACATTGAGACCATATGCAGGCAACCATGCCATCTGCGTGTGCAGAACTTTACCGCCGGTCACATAAGGATAAAGCGCAATGGTCAGCAGCAATGCTGCAACCGCGGTCAGCCCCGCGAACCAGACAGCAACCTGCCGGTCATTCGATCTGAGAAGGCCTGTAAGGGCGCAGCCAATAAATGGCAGTATGATGAGCAAAAAAAGGACTTTTCCGTCCGTCACCATCCGCGCCTGCCCTCCTCAAATTCCTCAAGAGCGGTTTTCACTCTCATAAAACTACATAATTGAAACGAAATTATCTCGTTAAATCCGGTTGTTATTATGTGGTTTTGGCCTGCATAATAGCAAGTGCTTGATTGCAACTTATGTCTGCAATTTCCCGATCTCAGGCACAAAATTTCCGATTTCGGCGGCTTTTACACAAGGTGTGGAAAAACTCGCCCGCAAATTATCTATTAAATTGGTTTGATGACAAAACTGAGTGCGGATTATGACATGTTTTTTTCATAATCCAGCCGGTTCCGCCGTTGTTTCTGCAATTGTCGAATCAACCGGAATAGCCGAAGCTGCAAAGTGCAATTAATACAGGCATACAGGAATATCTTATGGGTCCGCAGACAGACAGCGTCCAGTCCTCTCCGTCCTTACCGGCAAAAACGCAGGTCGCTATTATCGGCGGCGGGATTATCGGTGTGTCCACGGCACTTTATCTGGCGCAGCGCGGTATTCCTGTAACCCTGCTGGAAAAAGGTGTGATTGCCGGTGAACAATCCAGCCGCAACTGGGGCTGGTGCCGTCATACCGGCCGCGACAGCCGCGAAATGCCGCTGATTGTTGAGAGTATGAAACAATGGGCGCAGATGAATGCGCTGACCGGCAGGGAAACCGGCTTCCGCACCACCGGTATCGCTTTCGCCACAGAAAAAGAAGAAAATCTGGAAAAATGGCGTGAGTGGGTGAGCATTGCCAAAGAGCACGGCATCGACAGTCAGGTTGTTGGCAAACAACAGGCCGAAGCGCTGGCACCCGGCCTGCAACGTTCGCTCTATGGTGCGCTCTATACCGCGGCTGACGGCCGCGCAGAGCCGCAAAAAGCAGCTCCTGCTATTGCAGAAAAAGCGCGCGAGCTCGGTGCTGTCATCATGCAGAATTGTGCTGTGCGCCGGATTGAAACCACCAATGGCCGCGTCAGCACTGTAATTACCGAAAAAGGCGCGATTGAGTGTGAAGCTGTGGTAATTGCCGGCGGCAGCTGGTCACGTCTGATCTGTTCTGATCTGGGTATTACCCTGCCGCAGCTGAAAATGCGCTCATCCGTATTGCGCACCACGCCGGTTGAGGCCGGCGTTGAATCTGCCATTGCTTTCTCCGATTTTGCACTGCGCAAACGGATGGATGGCGGCTATACGGTTGCCAGCCTCTCAGGCAGTATTGCCGATATCGTGCCGGACAGTTTCCGCTTCCTGCCCAAATTCATTCCTGCATTGCGCACTGAATGGAAAACCGTACGCCTGCGGTTCGGACAGCGCTTTATTGAAGAAGCTTTTGAGTGGAAATTACGCCCCGCAGATCAGACATCTATCTTCGAGAAAATCCGGATTCTTGATCCGGAACCGCATAAAGCTGGCAATCAGGCCGTTTTCAAAGCGCTGCAACAGGCTTTACCTGCCTTCAAGAATGTACAAATCGCCCAGCAATGGGCAGGTCTGATTGATACGACGCCGGATATTGTACCGGTCATCTCGCCGCTGGATCATCTGCCGAATTGCATTGTCGCCACCGGGTTTTCCGGCCATGGCTTTGGCATCGGCCCAGGTGCGGGTAAACTGATCGCCGATATGGTGACCGGTGAAAAGCCCGTTGTTGACCCTTCACCGTTTCATATCAACCGCTTCAGCGATGGTTCAAAAATCCATATTGAAATGTGGTAGCGGTATAAATGGATTCAAAACTTAAGCCGCTTCTTCCAACAACCAAGCATCAGGAAGTTCTGAAAGGCCAGAAACCATACAGAGGCGTTCATCACTATCATTAATATTATAAGCAGATAGTGCAAACGCTTTATCCACGGAATACATACGATATATGTTATTCTGCTGCGTAGAACTAAAATACAAATTTAACTTATTTTTTTCTTCATACAAAAGATAAGTCGCGTTAACAATTTTAATCGATAGATTATTATCTTTTTTTGTTGGCCCAAAATTATCAATCAAATCAGACCCATTAACTGCAGCACTTATTGTGTGCACTGCTGTATCTTGGAAAGCTTTGCTTTGATGTATTTCCCATTTTGTTGAAGCATTTTCTTTATTGATTGAATTTTTCAAATCAACATTATAATAGCCTCCCTCCATCGTCATTTTTCCCAAAACGATATATTGATTTGTTCGTAAATTTTTAATATGATAATACATATTTAAATTTCCTAAATATAATTTATACACATCTAAAACTATATTAGATAAATACTTTGCTTTCTAATGTTAATTATTACAGGATATATTTTTTATATATCAATTAAAAAATTACAATAAGCGCATCAGATACAGCCCTGCCATCAGGGCTGCTACCCCCAAAATCACAGAGCACAGAATATAGGCCAGTGCCGTGCCTATATCACCGTTTTCCATGAGCAGCACTGTTTCCAGTGAAAAGGCAGAAAATGTCGTGAATCCACCCATAATGCCGGTGGTAAGAAACAGTTTCCAGCTCTCCGCAAGACCGCCACGCGCTGAAAAATAGCCGATAATCAGCCCCATCAACAGGGAGCCGATAATATTGACCGCAAATGTGCTGAGCGGAAACATTGTCAGTGCGGAGAAACGTGACAATAGCAAACCGGTGCCGTAACGGGCTGCCCCGCCGATCCCTGCTCCGAGAAAAACAATCAGAAAATTCATATTGCTCCCCTGACCGCTTCTGTTTTCTGTCAGCTGTTTTCCTGATCGCTGTCGTCAACCGGCTTGCCGGGAATGACATAGGCATCTGACAGCCAGCGGTTTAAGTCGACACTACGGCAGCGCGGCGAACAAAACGGATAAGAGTCGCGTATTGAGGGTTTTCCGCATTCAGGGCAAGGCCGTGTCGGACGCAACGGCGTCACATTTTCATAGGAGGCGGCAGGTTTGTCTTTATCCGCCATCACACTTTGCCTTCATGCCACTGGTCATAAACCGGAAAATTTTCACCTTCCAGCAATGCCTGCGTTTCATGCAACGGCAGGCCGACAATATTACTGTAGGAACCGACCATTTTGACGATAAAACTGCCTGCCAACCCTTGAATAGCATAACCGCCTGCTTTGCCGCGCCATTCACCGGAGCTGATATAGGCATCCATCTGGCGGCGGCTCAGCCGGTCAAAGCGCACACGGCTTTCAACCAGTACCTGACGCAGGCTGCCTTTCGGCGTGACCAGACAAACACCGGTAAAAACTTTATGGGCACGGCCGGAAAGCAGGCGCAGACAATCAAGCGCCACATCCTCACTCTCCGCCTTAGGCAGGATCTGCCGTCCCACGCCTACCACAGTATCGGCTGCGAGAATGAAAGCGGATTTATAATCCGCATCATTCTTCAGCTTGTCCTTGGCTCTTTCTGCCTTCTGTTTTGACAAACGTTTTGCCAGCGAACGGGGATGTTCCGAACGCTGCGGTGTTTCATCAATATCAGCAGGCTGCAGAAATGCAGGCTCAATACCGATTTGCGCCAGAAGCTCAATGCGCCGCGGCGATGCCGAGGCCAGTACCAGAGTATGGGACATTGTTGTCTTCATGGTCAGATATGAGTCCGGCAGCAGAAATTTTATTTAAAGCGGTAGGTAATACGACCTTTGGAAAGGTCATAAGGGGTCATTTCCACCAGTACCTTGTCGCCGGCCAGAACGCGAATGCGGTTTTTACGCATACGGCCAGCCGTATGAGCGATGATTTCATGTTCGTTTTCGAGTTTTACCCGAAACATAGCATTCGGCAAAAGTTCCGTTACAATACCCGGGAACTCAAGGACTTCTTCTTTAGCCATACGTAACCTGTCTTTTAGTTTAATAAATCTGCATCATGCAGAAGGTCTGAATTTGCGCGGAACCTATATGATTAGAGTCCGTTTGTGAACAACTGAAATGGAGAACTGTTAAAAGCTCTGCTGAATCACAGAAAACGTTCAGTAATTTTCTGTTTTAAACGGTCGCGAACATCTCGGTAGGCCGATAAACGCTGCTCCCGTGAGCCGGTGACCAGTGTCGGATCAGGCATCGGCCAATATTCCACATTGGCCGCAAAACTGCGCATCCGCTCCAATACCACATGATGTGCCTGCGGTGTCAGCGTAATAATCAGGTCAAAATAACCGTCATTCAGCTCTTCCAGTCCGACAGGCTGTCTTTCATTGAGCGACAGCCCCTCTTCCTCAAGCACCGCATCCACAAACATATCACGTTCACCGCGTGTTACACCCGCTGATGCGACATAGGTTTTGCCCTGCAGCATGGAACGGGTGAGAATCTCCGCCATCGGCGAGCGTATCGCATTCATTCCGCAGACAAATAGAACGGATGCCGGTTTTTTGACAGTGGCAGCATCTGCAAGAGCATCCGGCACCGGATCAGGAATTATGCTCATCCGTCACCCGCGCCAGTGCAACACACAGACAAGCGTAAACAAACGCCGTGCCGTATCGAAATCAAGGTCGATCTTACCTTCAAGCCGGTTCATCAAAGTCTGCGAGCCTTCATTATGCAAGCCGCGCCGCCCCATATCAATCGCCTCAATACGGCTCGGCGTTGCCGAGCGGATGGCTGCATAATAGCTTTCGCAGATCAGAAAATAATCTTTGACCGTTTTACGCAGCGGAGACAGCGAGAGAATATGCGTTGCCACAAGCTCCCCTGCCTCACGCGTAATATTGAAGATCAGGCGTTTTTCAACCAGTGACAAACGCAGACGATAAGGCCCGCCATTACTGTCACCAACCGGAGAAAAACTGTTTTCCTCGATCAGATCGAAAATAGCGACGGCCCGTTCATGCTCAATATCCGGCGTAGACTGGCCGATTGTCTCGTCCAGTTCCACATCGATCAGCCGGGCATTGTCACTTTTTCCGGTCATCACTCTTTACGCAGGCGGTATACAGAAAACCTGCCCGCTGTCCCTCATTCATCGTTACATATTCAGTCGTCGTGAAATCGACAGACCGTGTGCCTGCAATCCTTCAGTTTCAGCCAGCGTAATCGCGGATGGTCCGAGAAGACGCAACTGCTCCGCACCCAGTTTTAAAAGCGAGGTGCGTTTTACAAAATCCATCACCGACAGGCCGGAAGAGAACCGCGCGGATCGGGCTGTCGGCAGAACATGGTTCGGCCCGCCAACATAGTCACCGATCGCTTCCGGCGTATATTTTCCGATGAAGATCGCACCGGCATTGCGGATTTTCGGTAGCAGACCATCCGTATCAGCCACTGCAATTTCCAGATGCTCGGCAGCAATACGATTAATCAGCGGCACAGCGCTGTCAAAATCATCCACCAGAATGACCGCACCAAAATCCTGCCAGCTGGCACGGGCGATTTCCGCGCGCGGCAAGGTCTGCAACTGGCGCTCAACCGCATCTTCCACCGATTTGGCGAAATACGCACTGTCGGTCAGCAGAATTGACTGGGCAAAAGCATCATGCTCGGCCTGCGCCAGCAAATCCGCAGCAATCCAGTCCGGATTATTGTCACTGTCAGCCACAACCAGCACTTCTGACGGGCCTGCAATCATATCAATGCCGACTGTGCCGAAAACCAGACGTTTTGCGGCCGCAACATAGGCATTGCCAGGACCGACGATTTTAGAAACCGGTTTGATAGTTTCAGTCCCATAGGCCAGAGCTGCAACTGCCTGCGCACCGCCCACACGATAAATCTCTGAAACACCGGCAAGATGCGCAGCCACCAGAACCAGAGGATTCAACACGCCATCCGGTGACGGAACCACAATAACGATACGCTCAACGCCCGCGACTTTAGCCGGAACCGCATTCATCAGCACCGAGCTCGGATAGCTGGCTGTGCCACCCGGCACATAGAGCCCGACCGATTCAACAGCTGTCCAGCGTGAGCCAAGCTCAACACCGAGTGCATCAGTATAATAATCGTCTTTCGGCAATTGGCGCTTGTGATAGGATTCAATCCGGTCACGCGCCACAATCAGCGCATCAATCACAGACTGGTCGGCATTTTTAACAGCCTCCTGTACTTCCTCAGCCGTCACAGCAATGCCGGTCTTTTCCAGATCAATCCGGTCAAAACGCCTGGAATAGTCGATCAGCGCCTGATCGCCGCACTCGCGTAGCTGCTGCACGATCTCACGCACGGCACGGTCAACATCTTCTGAAACTTCGCGTTTGCCTGCCAGAAACGCCGCAAAACGGTTTTCAAAATCTGCGGCACTTTGTATGAGCGTCTGAACCACGCTAACCCCTCATTTCGTCATATTATCGGCAGCTATATGATCCGGTTTATTGCCGGTTTCCCAGGCAGGTCCCAGATCAGCAAGGCGCATTTCAATCACTTCAACAGTAAGACGAATGGTCTTATCTGCTGCAAAAACCAGTTCAATCACACCGGAAGGCGCATCAGCCGGTTCAAAATTAATCGCCAGCAAAGACAACACATCCTGTGGTGCGGTACGGTCGATATTCTGTACACGTACCTGCGTTACACGGTCAAAATGCAACACGCTGCGGCGGCGCTCATAGCTCTCTTTACCGCGTGTGCGCACAGGTTGCTGTTCACGGACAAAACGGTTGCACGCAAGAATAAAACGCTGCTCCGCAGGGCGGTAATCCAGATCGCCGACTTTCAGAACCGCATCCTGCATATGTGCAGAAATAATCTGTAAGTCTTCCTCATCCATTGCCACAAGCTTGAGCATTCGCAATCATTCTCCTTGAGCATTTCAATTCGCTAAGAACAGTCTATGCCATTGATATAAGCACTTAACAGTAAAAAGCACTACTGATTAATAGCAAACCCCGACCTGCGACAACAGATCGGGGTCTGGTTCAGAAAAACCTGCAAACAGATTAACCGCTGATGCGGGAAACTTCGGCCCCGCAATTGGACAGCTTCTCTTCCAGACGTTCAAAACCACGATCCAGATGATACACGCGGTTCACAGTGGTTTCACCTTCTGCCGCCAGACCTGCAATCACCAGTGTTGCAGAGGCACGAAGATCGGTCGCCATCACCGGCGCACCTTTCAGGCGCTCAACACCTTCAACCGTTGCGGTTTGGCCGGACAGGGAGATTTTTGCACCCAGACGCGCCAGTTCCTGCACATGCATGAAACGATTTTCAAAAATCGTTTCCGTAATATGCGATGTGCCTTTGGCTTTGGTCATCAGACCCATAAACTGCGCCTGCAAATCGGTCGGAAAACCCGGGAACGGATCGGTCGTAATATTCACCGGTTCAATGCCGTGACCATTGCGCACCACGCGAATGCCGTTTTCCACATCGGTGATCTCTGCGCCGGTCTGGCGCACGACATCCAGTGCAGACTGCAACAGGTCTGAACGGGTATTCTGCAGAACCACATCACCGCCGGTCATGGCAACAGCCATGGCATAGGTGCCGGTTTCAATACGGTCAGGAATCACGCGAACACGCGCGCCATTCAGGCTGGTCACACCCTGAATGTGAATAGTCGGTGTACCCGCACCTTCAATTTTCGCACCCATGGCATTCAGGCATTCTGCGAGGTTTACCACCTCCGGCTCACAGGCCGCGTTGTGAATAATTGTATCGCCCTTGGCGAGACAGGCAGCCATCAGCGCCACATGGGTCGCACCGACAGAGACTTTCGGGAATGTGAATTCAGCTCCGACAAGACCCGAACTGGTTGTTGCACGGGCATAACCGTTTTCAATCTCGATCTTTGCACCCAGTGCAGTCAGGCTGTCGAGCATCAGATCAACCGGACGTGTGCCGATCGAACAGCCACCCGGCAGCGACACAATCGCTTCACCGGCACGTGCCAGAAGCGGCCCGATAACCCAGAAGCTGGCGCGCATTTTAGCAACCAGTTCATAAGGTGCAGTGGTGTCAACGATATTCTTCGTGGTGAAATGCACAGTGCGCTCATAGGAGCCGTTCTGATGTTCGCGACGGCCGTTGACCGAATAATCCGCACCGTGATTGCCGAGAATGCGTGTCAGCAGCTCCACATCGGCCAGATGCGGCATATTTTCAAGCGTCAGCGTTTCATTGGTCAGAAGCGATGCAATCATCAGTGGCAGAGCTGCATTTTTCGCGCCGGAAATCGGGATAATGCCGTTCAGTTTGTTGCCGCCGGTGATTTTAATACGATCCATAATTTTTCACTTTCACGGCAATGTCTTCCTGCACAAAACGCATTCCCTGCATTTGTCGAGACAGCCTGTTTTCAGACAGTCACAGCAGATGCTGCTTCTGTCCTGTTCCGGTTTTCCTGTTACAGATATCTTTGCCGTGCAAAGTCTGCGCTGATATTAATGCTGCCATAAAGCAGTTTGGTGCTGACACAACAGTCTGATTCAATCAGAAATGTGTCTTTTATTCTAAAATCACACTTTTCATTAAAGCCATGATCCGTCCGGCAGCTTTGCATTATGCGGGAGGCTCATAATGCAGCCCCGAACTGTAAACATTCAGGCTTTCGTCTTCCGGACATGATCCTAAATTGAAAAAGTTTAGAAATATCATCCGGACGAGGTATTCAGTCAGTTTCAGTCTTACCGGCAGCAGGCAATCCTTCGCCGCGCTCGTCTTCCGCACCGGAACGTCTTGAACGAATCTGTGCTTTGCGACGCATGAGATTCGCACGCAATTGTTCAGAACGGCGCTTAGCACGCTGATCTGCTTCTGCTTTTTGGGATGGGGTATCAGGCTTATCAGTCATTATGCGGTTCTTTTACACCAGCAAACCTGTTTGGAAAAGCATACATATGCACAGGTTTGTACGGTTTTTGTATTTTAAGCAAAAGAAATGCATTTGATGGCTTGCGGTTTCACGAATCTTATGCCAGAAGTCCGCCGCAACGGACAGTATGCTGCGGTAGCTCAGTGGTAGAGCACTCCATTGGTAATGGAGAGGTCGAGAGTTCAATCCTCTCTCGCAGCACCAGTTTTCCCTAACAAATCAAATATATGTAAAGCGCCTTATTCGGGCGCTTTTTTCAATTCTGCATGAACACACGGAACTAAGCGCAAAGATTCGTGCATAATCCGTGCAAGCAAGCTCGTACATCATTCCCTGCACATTGGTTTCCGCCCAGTTCATAAGCAACCTCAGGCTCTCGAATCTGTATTGACTCTCATACGCAATGAAACATTTTAAGATCATTCATTGAAGTTCCTGAAATTCTGTCATTCCCTGCTGTGGGAATAAGGAAGAAGCAGAGGAGTGTCCCGGTGCCCGAAATAAGTAGTCTGCTTGCTTTTGCGCTCATCGCACTCGGCATGGTGCTCACGCCCGGACCAAATATGGTTTACCTCATCTCGCGGTCGATCTGCCAAGGCCGTACGGCAGGGCTGATCTCACTCGGCGGTGTTGCCCTCGGCTTTGTGTTCTACATGCTCTGCGCTGCGCTCGGCATTACAGCAATTGTTATGGCTGTGCCCTACGCCTATGACGCACTGCGTTTCGGAGGCGCGCTCTATCTGCTCTATTTAGCGTGGCAGGCAGTAAAACCGGGTGGCAGATCGCCGTTTCAAGTGAAGGATTTGCCAAAGGATAGTCCCCGTAAGCTTTTTATGATGGGATTTCTGACGAACCTGCTCAATCCCAAAATCGCAGTCATGTATCTGTCGCTCCTGCCACAATTCATAAGCCCCGATCATGGCAGTGTGCTTGTTCAATCCTTAGCCCTCGGTTTTACGCAGATCATCATCAGCGTGACTGTCAATGCGATGATCGCTATCGCTGCCGGTTCAATCGCAGCCTTCCTTGCCAGCCATCCGACATGGCTGGTTATACAAAGATGGCTGATGGGTACTGTACTCGCCGGCCTTGCCATACGTATGGCAACGGAAGCGCGTCGTTAGAGTCTCAATAAAAAATCACCAAAGAACAGAAAAGGCCGCTGTCGTCGGGAAAAGTGATAATGCTTCAGCGAGCGGCCTGCTTCCCCTCTTCATCAACGCTATGAATTGGTTAGTATTCTATGGCTTTTGCCCCAACACCAATTTCGATAACAGATCAATCTGTTGCTGTTGCTTTTCGATCAGCGCACTCAGTTCAGTTGAGATAACCTTGTCCAGCTTGTCGTGCAAAGCCAGTATCTCGATTTCAGCTTTCAAATTGATTTCATAATCATGACCTGCATCCATACGATCTTTTGCGGCCTGTCTATTTTGGCTCATCATAATCACAGGTGCCTGAACCGCAGCCAGCATAGATAGTATGAGATTCAAAAATATATACGGATAAGGATCAAATGCCCGGATCGCAGCAAGCGAATTAAAGCCTACCCATGAAGCAAGCAGAACAGCAAAGATAAAAATGAACGTCCACGAACCACCGAACTTGGCTACTTTATCGGCGAGCCGCTGCCCGATTGTTAGTTTGTCATCGAATGCGACATTCACGTTACGCGCAATAGTCTGACGATCAACCAAGCGCTTAAAAATTCGCATTTCCTTTTCGGTAAGGGACTCTAACGGTTTCCCGAGATAATGAATCGCCTGCTCGGAAAAATGATATTTTTGATCTGGCTCTGACTTTAAGTTTTTTGGCATATGAATCTCCGCACTAAATTCCAGACCAATGTTTCGATAGACAAATATCATTCCGCAATATTACGATTTAGCAACCGATTTTCACCATCAGGAAAATCGTGAAGATCAATGAAATGAGCAGTCTCGCAACAATAATATTTGCTCTTATAAAGGGAACATCATGACCACAGATAAGAATGTAAAAGGCCCTGCTTCATACTTTCCGTCCATTGAGAAAACATACGGAAAACCAGTCAGTCATTGGTTAGAGATTTTAAGCGGGATAAAAGGTAAAAAACATATGGAGATGGTAGCTATACTCAAATCCGAACACGGACTTGGCCATGGCCACGCAAATGCTTTGGTTGCCTATCATATGGCCTCAGCTGCAGAATAATTCTTCAATCAAGGCCATTTCAGATCAGTATGCAAACCTCCCTGAACATCCCTCTCAAAGCATCATTTGGAGGCTGGAAAGCGCTTCCGTGGCTTGCATGGGGAAGCAACAATATGAAACCCGTACTGATGCTCCATCCTGACAAGATAGAGTATCGGTTATTCCGCCTTCGCCAGAAACCATATTCGGCTATTTCACGTGTTGATTACCGATCAGCATGGCGTACTGAAAACATCGTCATAGAGTTCAACGATACCTTCAATACATTCATCGGGAATACAGGTGATCGCGACATGACCTGCAAAGCCCTCATATATTTGCGGGGCAGAGGCTGCTATCTTTCTGAGAGAGCCGCAGTTTTGATTGCTTCAGCCAAATAAGTGTTTCAGGGAGTGGCAGCCATTACATAGTCACTGCGGAAATAGCACCGAGCAACCAATCAAGAGGATTATATGCGGGGAATTATTGTTACAGGTATATTGCTGGCATCTGCTGTTTCAGCCCATGGAGCAGAAAAACCACTTGAAACATATTATGCACGGTTAAGTGCAGAAGATCATTTCAATTCAGCGGGAAAGCGCCTTACATCTGCTGCGGCGATTATTCGGCAGGATCGCGCAAACTATCATGTCTATGGCAAGCGCGATCAGGAAGATGAACCTGATTACACATTCTCATCCAAAGAAAACCGCGCCCGTTTCGAGCGCATGGCCGCCAAAGGCAAATTTTATGATGGCACAGAAAAAGCAATTCTCAATGGAACGCCATTGATCAATGTTGAGATATATGAGGATTATGTCATCGTATCAGTGCGGGAGTGACGGCGTTTTTCTTTAGCTCTCAATTGAGCCTGATATTTCATGCTATTTTGCTAAACAACCGATTGCACAGGTGCTGCATGAGAGTCATATCCGTCGCCTGCTCTATTATACTGATCGCAACGATCATATCCGGTTGCGCTAACCGCCAATGCAGTGATTGGCCGGGCACATGCATTATTCAATAACCTGACCTGACAAGTCATTTTCCCAATCTGCCTTGTTGAGCTATTTACTACCCTGATCTGCTATGATTGAGTGCAATAAAGCGGCTCTTACAGCCCGCTTGCCTCACCGCTCATCTGCGCTTCTTCTCTTTTTCTCTGCGCCTCTTCCTTATCTTTATCATAATGCCACTTGATAGCGAAGAACATGCAAACGCCTAATACACCAAGCTTGAAGATACCGAAGACGATAGGAACCCAATCCATTTTTTGAAGCTTTCTATGCTGCAATCTATGGTGCAGAGCACTAGCAGAATAATTCTGATTAAACAGCTCATTTTTATCTAATCACGCTTTGGTGACCAGATAAATCCCCTCTTACTTCACACGCCTGGGACAGATTTTATTGCCGTGATTTTGAATGTCTGGGATGTGGGCAAGTACATGAAATACGGCGGATAGTGATGCACTTCTAGAAGGCTTAAGCAACAACACAGATTTCACTACCACCTGAAGTTCACATATATGAGACCGGCATTTCTTTACTGATTTGAATAGCCCCTAGATTTGTAGACACCTTGTGACTTAAAAAAGAGGCAAGGAGCTTACGATGGGTAAAGCTAATTTCACCGACGA
>NZ_ANNO01000009.1:0-12385 GCF_000409565.1 Pseudochrobactrum sp. AO18b | reverse complement strand
GACACCCCCGTTTGATCTGTTAATTTCGAACATCATCCAGACGCATAGCAATACCGTGACTTGCCATATAGCGTTTAGCTTCTTCAATTGTGTAAGTGCCGAAGTGGAAAATAGACGCTGCCAATACCGCGCTGGCATGGCCTTCTTTAACGCCGGCGACCAGATCGTCCAGCGAGCCGACACCGCCGGAGGCAATCACCGGAACACTCACAGCATCTGCCACAGCGCGGGTCAGTGCCAGATCATAACCAACTTTAGTGCCATCACGATCCATCGAGGTCAGCAGGATTTCCCCTGCTCCGCGATCAACCATTGTGCGGGCAAATTCAATCGCATCAAGACCGGTTGCATTGCGGCCGCCATGGGTGAAAATCTCCCAGCGATCCGCCTCTCCTGCACCGGATACTTTCTTGGCATCCACGGCGACAACGATGCACTGATTACCGAATTTATCGGCTGCTTCTGCAATCAGATCAGGATTTTGTACCGCAGCAGTATTGATTGACACCTTGTCGGCACCGGCCAGCAAGAGTTTGCGGATATCAGCAACTGCACGTACACCACCACCGACAGTCAGTGGCATGAAACATTGCTCAGCGGTGCGCGCAATCACATCGAAAATCGTCTCACGATTGTCGGAAGATGCAGTAATATCGAGAAAGCACAATTCGTCAGCACCTGCTGCATCATAGGCTTTTGCAGCTTCCACCGGATCTCCGGCATCAATCAGATCAACAAAGTTGACGCCCTTGACGACGCGGCCGTCTTTTACATCGAGACATGGAATAACCCGTGCTTTAAGCATTTTCGCCTCCGGTCCGGCGCGTCTTTTTAAAGTTTGTCTGTCCTCGCTGCGCTGCGGGCAGACGGGTACTTCCATCTTTTACATCGAGACATGGAATAACCCGTGCTTTCAAAGTCATTGTGCGGCCTCCCTAGCGGCACGTAACAGTGCCAGCGCCTCAGCCGGATCAATACGGCCGTCATAAAGTGCACGACCGGAAATCGCACCTTCTAGCTTGCGGGCGTCGGCTTGCGTCATACGATGAATATCATCCATCGAGGCAAGACCGCCGGAAGCAATTACCGGAATAGACAC
This sequence comes from Pseudochrobactrum sp. AO18b, assembly GCF_000409565.1. Taxonomy (NCBI): domain Bacteria; kingdom Pseudomonadati; phylum Pseudomonadota; class Alphaproteobacteria; order Hyphomicrobiales; family Brucellaceae; genus Pseudochrobactrum; species Pseudochrobactrum sp. AO18b. Next base: position 11,286 of record NZ_ANNO01000009.1, on the reverse strand, counting down.
GGCTTCTGCCAAGCCCAGAGTTGAAGGCCAGTTGATGCCCGCCAAAATCCCGTCGCGGTCAATATCCGTATAGATAATCGCTGCGACCCCTGCCCCTTCAAATTTCTGCGCCAGTTCAATCACGCCGAGTTCTGAAGCCTCTGCCCAGCCCTCAACCGCGACATAGCCGCCTTTGGCATCAATACCAACAGCCACTTTGCCCGGAAATTCTTTACAGGCTTCAATCACCAGCTGCGGGTCACGCACGGCAACAGTGCCGAGAATGACGCGTGACAGGCCTTTATTTAACCATGCCTCAATATGCTCCAGCGTGCGGATACCGCCGCCGAGCTGCACCGGATTTTTGGTTGCTTTGAGAATAGCCTCAACCGCTGCACCATTGACACTGGAACCGGCAAAAGCGCCATTCAGATCAACCACATGGAGCCACTCAAATCCCTGATCTTCAAAGGCTTTAGCCTGAGCCGCAGGATCAGTGTTATAAACCGTGGACTGGTTCATATCACCCAGTTTCAGGCGAACGCATTCACCGTCTTTCAGGTCAATTGCCGGAAAAAGTATCATGGCTTCCACTTCAGGAAATTAGTAATGAGTTTAAGGCCGAGACGCTGGCTTTTTTCCGGATGGAACTGCGTCCCGACAATATTATCGCGTGCAATTGCCGCCGTTACGCTCCCGCCATAACTGGTGGTTGCCAGCACATCAGCGCTGTTTTTCACATCAAACATATAGGAATGCACGAAATAAGCATGCAAGCCATGCTCGCCGGTTTCTATATCGTTGAATACCGGATGGGCATGGTTCAGCTCGATGGTATTCCAGCCGATCTGCGGAATTTTCAAAGCGGCATCAGACGGTTTCATCTCGCGCACATCGCCCTCAATCCAGTTCAGACCATTGGTGATGCTTTTTTCCAAACCGCGTGTTGAAAGCAGCTGCATCCCAACACAAACGCCGAGAAACGGCCGTGCTTTATGCTGAACAACTTCACTCAAAGCATCAACCATGCCGGAAACCGCATCCAGACCGCGACGGCAATCGGCATAGGCACCGACACCTGGCAGCACAATATGATCTGCGGCCAGTACGGCTTTGGCATCACTGGTCACGTCCACATGAATGGGACTGCCCATATCCGATACCGCACGTTCAAAAGCCTTGGCTACCGATTTGAGATTTCCGGAACCATAATCAATAATGGCAACACGCATGTCACGACCTTCCGTGATAATCAACCAGACCGATCATAGCGCCGTCTGCAGCATGCGTTGCCGCAGGAACCGCCGTGCCGGTCACAGTGCCGGACAAAACCTTATTGTCAGAAGATACAGAGACAGGCTCTGCTTTTTCTGCCGGTTTTGCAGCACCATAAAAATAAAGAGTTTCCGCATCGCTCAAGTCATTGGCGCTGATCAGTGCCACTTCCTCATAACCCTTGCGTCTGAGCGCTGTGAGATACCAGTTACGCCCTTCCAGCGCAACAAACAGCGACAGCAAAAGTGACAGGCCGGAAACGACAAAAGCAGAAGAAAGATAAGAGCCCAAAACGCTGAATGCACCCCAACCGATCAAAGCAACCATCAGCGCATGCCACCACAAGCGATGCACCAATAACCAGAGAAACGGCAGGATCAGCGCGAAGACGGTAAACTCATCGCGCACAAAAATCGTATGGTCACCCGCAACAGCTTTAACCGGTTTCAGTTTTACCGCGTCCGTTGGTTCCAGAACGATATAGCTGGCCATAATCAGCCTTTCAGCGTACCTTTTGTCGAAGGAATGGCATCTTTCTGCCGCGGATCGGTTTCAATCGCCATACGTAATGCGCGCGCCACAGCCTTGAAACAGGTTTCGGCAATATGATGATTATTGATACCATAGCGCATATTCACATGCAGGGTAATGCCCGCATTCTGCGCCAGTGCCTGAAAGAATTCCCGCACCAGTTCTGTATCGAATGTGCCGATTTTCGGTGCATTGAATGCCACATTCCAAACCAGAAACGGACGACCGGATACATCAAGCGCCACAGAGGTCAGTGTCTCGTCCATAGCGAGATCAATCGAGGCGTAACGCACGATGCCGCGACGCTCACCCAGAGCTTCCGCAATAGCCTTACCGATCGCAATACCGGTATCTTCAACCGTATGATGGTCATCAATATGTGTGTCACCCTTGGTGGTGATTTTCATATCAATCAGCGAATGTCGCGATAATTGCTCCAGCATATGATCGAAAAAGCCAACGCCGGTCGAAATATCGAAACGGCCCGTACCATCCAGAAAGACTTCAGCTTCAATGCTGGTTTCTTTGGTGCTGCGGCTGACTTTTGCTGTACGCTGATTGCTCATATTGATAACCCGATCTTGTTCTTCTCCACAGCCGTTCTAGAACAGAGCCGGAGTTTTGCCAAATGCTTTGATGATAGAGGCTGTATTATTGTCCGTTGTAATTTACGTATGAGATCATAAATACAGCAGATCGATTTGATGAAGACCAATCAGCGGAGTTGCGCAAATGATTGAACATAATCCGAATACAATTTACGGCACCACCATTGTCACCGTGCGCAAGGGCAATAAAGTGGTGATCGCCGGTGACGGACAGGTGTCCCTCGGCCAGACTATTATGAAGGGCAATGCCCGCAAAGTGCGTCGCATCGGCAAAGGCGGCAGCGTGATTACCGGTTTTGCCGGTGCCACAGCTGATGCTTTCACCCTGCTTGAACGGCTGGAAGCCAAGCTGGAACAATATCCGGATCAGCTGATGCGCGCATCCGTAGAGCTGGCCAAAGACTGGCGTACCGACCGCTATTTGCGCAAACTGGAAGCGATGATGCTGGTTGCTGATAAGAATATCACGCTGGCCATTACCGGCCTCGGTGACGTTCTGGAGCCGGAAAATGGCGTGATGGCCATCGGTTCCGGCGGTAATTATGCCCTGTCGGCTGCCCGTGCACTGATAGACACAGACATGGATGCGGAAACGATTGCCCGTAAAGCAATGACCATTGCAGCAGAAATCTGCGTTTACACAAACAGCAATTTCACTGTCGAAAGTCTTGATTGCGCGTAAGAACCTGCCAATTATGCGGTATCGTTATTTAGTTTTGTAAAACACTAAAGGTTTATCGTGACCGCATCATCACTTCCGCCTGCCGCGTCAAAGCCACATTGGCAGTGGGATAAAATCCTGCTCATCATTGTAATCACAGCAGCCGTTCAGGCGGTTATTTTGTACATGATGGGGCGCGTTCCGGTCTGCGAATGCGGAACAATCCGTCTCTTCGTCAATGAAGTGAACAGCAATGAAAATTCCCAGCAATTCTTTGACTGGTACACGCTGTCTCACATCATTCACGGTTTTATTTTCTACGGATTGTTCTGGCTGATTTCACCAAAAGCACCGCTGCATGTGCGGTTGCTGCTGGCGCTCGGACTGGAAATCGGCTGGGAGCTGGTTGAGAATTCGAATTTCATTATTGAGCGCTACCGGGCCAATACATCCTCCGTGGATTATTTCGGTGACAGTATTCTCAATTCCGTATTCGATACGCTCTCCATGGTACTGGGCTTTTTTCTAGCAGCCCGGCTTCCTATATGGGTGATTATCGTCACGGCAGTGTTTTTCGAAATTCTTGCCCTTATCGTTATTCGAGACAACCTTATTCTCAATGTTATCATGCTGCTGCATCCGGTTGACTTTATCCGGCAGTGGCAAAGCGGATCCTGATAAATATGACCACATTTTCTCCACGTGAAATCGTCTCTGAGCTTGATCGCTTCATTATCGGTCAGAAAGCTGCCAAGCGCGCTGTTGCCATTGCCCTGCGCAATCGCTGGCGCCGTCAGCAGCTGGAAGGCAATATGCGCGAAGAAGTGATGCCGAAAAATATTCTGATGATCGGACCAACCGGCGTCGGTAAAACGGAGATTTCACGCCGTCTTGCCAAGCTGGCTGGTGCACCTTTCATCAAGGTTGAAGCAACAAAATTCACTGAAGTCGGCTATGTCGGTCGCGATGTGGAACAGATCATCCGTGATCTGGTGGAAATCGCCATTGGCCTCGTGCGCGAGAAAAAGCGCGAAGAGGTGAAAGCCAAAGCCCATATCAATGCGGAAGAACGCGTATTGGACGCATTGGTCGGCAAAACTGCCAGCCCTGCGACCCGTGACAGTTTCCGCAAGAAACTGCGTGAAGGCGATCTTGATGATAAAGAAATCGAGATTGAACTGGCTGATAACAGCTCCGGTATGCCGGGTTTTGAAATTCCGGGTATGCCAGGTGCCAATATTGGCATGATAAACTTAAGCGATATGTTAGGCAAAGCCATGGGCGGGCGGACAAAGCCGCGTAAAACCACGGTTAAAGAATCCTATGCGCTGCTGATTAATGATGAATCCGACAAGTTGCTTGATCAGGATCAGGTGACACAGGAAGCACTGGAAGTCACCCAGAATGACGGTATCGTCTTCCTTGACGAGATCGACAAGATCGCATCCCGTGAAGGCGGTATGGGGGCAGGGGTTTCCCGCGAAGGCGTGCAGCGTGATTTGCTGCCGCTTGTTGAAGGAACCACCGTTGCGACCAAATACGGGCCGGTTAAAACCGACCATATTCTGTTTATCGCTTCCGGCGCTTTCCATGTTTCCAAACCATCGGATTTGTTGCCGGAATTGCAGGGTCGATTGCCGATCCGTGTTGAGCTTAATGCTCTGACACGCGAAGATTTCCGCTCAATCCTGACGGAAACCGAAGTCAGCCTGCTGAAACAATATGTGGCGCTGATGGCCACAGAAGAAGTGACGCTGGAAATCACCGACGATGCCATTGATGCGCTTGCGGATATTGCTGTTGATCTCAATTCCACCATTGAGAATATCGGTGCGCGTCGTCTGCAAACGGTAATGGAAAAAGTATTGGATGATATTTCATTCAATGCGCCGGATAAAAGCGGCTCCACTTTCACCGTGGATGCAGTTTATGTGCGCAGCAGCATCGGTGATCTGGCCAAGAATATCGACCTGTCACGCTTCATTCTGTAATGCGGATATAAGCCGACTATAAGCATTGTGTGACATTCACACATCATATGCAGTTAAGTTTTTGAAACCCTCTCGACTTGTGCGCGAGGGTTTCATATTTTCTGCGCGAAGTTAAAATGCCGTGCTTTCCTGAAATTCCCATTCAGCAGGACAAGCAAATGCGAACGGAGCAAAAATACCTATGAACCTCGGCAACAATTTTAAACGGATAGCAATTGCTGCCGGAACAGGTTTTTTTGCACTGACACTCGTCTCCAATGCACAGGCTACAACTGTTGTGCCGGCCGGTAACCGCAATACCGAGCAGCCGACCATTCCCGGCGCCTCTGCCAACCGCACCAAAAAAATGCGCACGACTTATGAAGCCAAATATCAGAAAATCTACGGATTGCTGAAATCGGATCGTGGCTTGCGCACCAAAATCAAATCGGCGGCCGCAGCCTATAATATTGATCCCGTGCATATTGCCGGTGCGATTATCGGCGAGCACACCTATAATGTTGATGCCTATGACCAGCTGCAGACCTATTATGTCAAAGCTATTTCCTATGTGAAACAAGGTGTCAGCTTCAGCTATAAAGGTGAATCTGTCAGCGATTTCATCAAACGCCCTGAATTTGAGAAATGTGCCGGTCTGTCAGACAGTTATTCCCTCTGGACCTGCCGTGAAAATATCTGGGACAGCAAATTCCGCGGCAAAAAAATTGACGGTAATGCCTATCCGAATAACCGCTTCGCTGCCGTGTTTTTCCAGCCTTTCTATGCAGGTCAGACCTTTGGCCTCGGTCAGATCAGCCCGCTGACGGCTTTGCAAATGTCTGACTTAGTCAACCGCGTATCCGGCCTGCCGAAGCTCAGTGCTGATGATGGTGCACAGGTTTATAAAACCATTATGGACCCTGATCTGAGCCTGCACTATATGGCGGCGACCATCAAACATTCCATTACCGCCTATAATAAATATGCCGATTTCGATATTTCGAAAAATCCGGGTATTACCGCAACTCTGTATAATACCGGCGGGGCAGACAGCCGCGCCCGTGCTCTGGCGGCTCTCAATGCAGGCAAACAGAATAAACAGCTGCCGCAGGAAAATTACTATGGCTGGCTGGTCAATTCCAAAATTGATGATCTGAAATCATTATTTTAAATTGAGGTTTCAGAGCGTGTCGCATTTAATTGTATCCGCTGCGCTCGCTCTAGATTCTTTATTTGCTCGCATTATCACGGGCGTCAAGTTGATCCAACTTGATTGTGAAATGCTCTAACGCAGGCTGCGGTGTTTTTTATGAGCCAGCCGCAGCGTTGTGCTAAGGCTTTCAATCATATTCCTGTCCAGAATACGGATATGATTGGCCAAGAGATTAGCTAATTCTGTAGCCTCCGGCGACAGGCCAGAAGTGTCGATTGTCACACGCGGATGCGAGATCATTGCCAGATTTTGCAACTCCTCTGCCTCATCCCAGATAATATTGAAATAACCGATAATTCTTTGCAGCAGATCCCATGTCGGCTGACCGCGGCGCCCGTGCTCCAGTGCTGAAAGATAAGCGGCCGACACGCGGATAGCTGTCGCCATTTCCTTCTGGCTGACACCGCGTTCCTCACGCAATTTCCGTAAACGCTGACCAAATGGTGTCATGATAATGGCCGCTTTCCTGACGGGAAGGACTGGCGCTCTGCGAGCTTCTCAGCCGGTGTCTTGCGCAACCTGACATAGAGCGCACCTTGCCCGCCGTGATGGCGCACAGCATCCTCATAGGCGCTGACATAGAGGCGGAAGAGGGGCGTGGAGAACCAATGCGGCACAGCCTGTTTTAACACGCCGTCACTGCCCATGGATGTGCCTTTGCCGGTAATCACCAAGACAAAGCGCAGACCTCTGTGCCAGGCATCTGAGAGGAAACCATATAGCAGATCATGCGCTTCATGCTGGCGCATACCATGCAGATCGATCCGCGCCTGAATTTCAACGCGTCCCTTGGCAATCTTACGGATTGTCGGCCGGTCGATATCGTGAAGCGGATTGGTGACCACTTCTTGTTTTTTACGGCTTTGCAGAGATGTTTCACCGGCTGCTTTGGCAACAGACGCTTTGACCGGCTCGGCCACCACACGCTGCGGAATATTGATACCATTCTCAATATCCCACAGATGCATATCCTCGATCACAAAGGCCTGCCGTGGCTTAACAGGACGCAAAGGACGGGTTGTGCGTGCAACTGTTTCCCAGAGAATACGATCCTCATTTTTGAGAAAGCCAGAATTCTGTTTTGATAAAACCTCAGCCGGATCGGGTTCCACTTTCGGATTTTTTGGTATTTTCATTATATTTTCATCCGAAATGCGCGTGGCAGAGCGCTTATTCTTTTTGTGTTTCATAATGCTAATCCGCCACAGTTTTTCGGGGAACCAGCATTATAAAATCAGCATCATGGCGTATTCCGCCGGCAAGCTCGCCAGCCGCATCGCCGGAACCGAAAAACAGATCGCCGCGGGCAGGGCCAAGAATGGCTGATCCGGTATCCTGAGCAATCATCAAATGACGAAAAACCTCGCCATTTTCTAAATTCTTATGTGTGTTTATGAAAAACGGCGTGCCAAAGCAATGATATTTACGATCCACCGCCAGCGATCTTTGTGCGGACAGAGGCACTTTAGCTGCCGCCACCGGCCCGGACAAAGGATCATCCACCGGAGCTTCACGGAAGAAAATATAAGACCGGTTATGCCACAGAATTTCATCAATACGGGCAGGGTGCTCTGCCAACCATTGCCGGATCGACTGCATAGTGACCTTTGCAGGTTCCAACTCGCCTTTATCAATCAGAACCCGTCCTGCACCGGTAAAGCCATGGCCTGACTTAGCTGCATAGGTCAGGCGCATCTGCGTGCTATCGTCAAAATTCAGACGCACAGCACCTTGTACATGAGCGAAATAGGCATCCACTCTATTGTCTACATAGGCAATTTCCAGCCCCTGATCTGCCAGCGCACCCTCATCAATCGCCTGCCGGTCAAAATATTCGGTGATCTGCCAGTTATGAAACCGGCCAAAAGCCATGTCCTCAGGCAAATTTTTCGGACGGTTATCCGCATCCAGCTTGATGAGATCTGGCGGCTTTCGATAAAACGGCACTGAATATTGTGCAGTTTTTACACGGGAAGCAGCAATTTCCGGTTCGTAAAAACCGGTTACAAAACCGGTTTTCCGGTCATGGGGAATGATTTTAACGGGATAAAAGCAGCGCTCAAAGAATGCACGCGCTGTCTGCCGGTCAATTTGTTGTCCCGCCGCCAATGAACGGGCTTGCGCGAAAACAGGCAAAAGGGCTTCAAATTGCGGGCCGAGACTGCCGCTCTTATAGAGATGCGTTTCGGCATAGATGGCGGATTTCAAAAAAGCATAAAAGGCTGCAGCGTGATCATCTTCCGCCCAGCCAGCGCAATCGGTGAAATCAAGAGGCTCAGTGGAGCAGTGCGCAGCAGACAGATCTGACATAACACTGCTCCTCAAATATTTTTAAGTTCTGACAATTACCGATGCTGTTTCAGCATCAGAGATAGAGCATTTCCAGTTTTGTATAATCTGAGGAAATGCTCTATTTCTTTGTTTTTACGCATTTCCTGACGCAAAACCGGTTCCCACTTTTGCTGGAAATGCTTTAATCTTCCGCTTCGGTTGCCACCAGTTTCCAGTTCGGATCGCGGTTTGCAGTGTTACGGGCAAAAGTCCAGACATCGCGGATTTCCGCAACTGTTTCCAGATCGCCGTCGATAATATTGCCTTGCTTGTCCTGTGTCGCAGAGATCATCTCGCTGACAATACGCACTGTAACCTGTGCATCTTTGCCTTTCATATCAGCCGCAATGATTTTTGCCTGATTAATACCGACAAAGGTGGAATTCACTTTTTCACCACGGGTTTCGCGCTCTTTAATCGCAGCATCAAAACCTTCGTAAACATCTTTGGAAAGCAGGTTTTTCAAAGTTTTACGATCACCGTCGGCAAAGGACAGCACAATCATCTCATAGGCCATTTTGGCACCGTTGAGGAATTCTTTCGGATCAAAACCGGCATCCTGTGCACGAATATTGCGCAGGCCGTTGTTCAGCTCCGAGCCTTCCGGTGCCATTGCATCAATTGTTGTAAAATCTTTTGCCTGATTTTCAATTGTCTGGCGTTGCGGCAGCGAAACAACATTATCTTTCTGCTGCGACAGAGCGGCAGTATCATCCTGACGCGTTGTATAAGGATCAAAAGGCGGCCGCTCATTGCCTGTGCGTTTGCCCAATACACTGCGCAGCTGCAGGAAAATAATCACTGCAACAATGAAGAAAAAGAATGTGCCAAAACTGAAAAAATTCATACCGCTCGCCAATTATCTCCGCAGTGATCTGCCGGAACTCATAATGAACTTCTAGAGCATTTCCAGTTTAAATTGAATCATTATAAATGCTCTAGTCTTTTTGTTTTTATGCATATCTTGTTCCGAAAACCGGTTCCCACTTTTCGGGATGCACTCTAGCTATTCAGTTTCAGGTTTTGCCTGTACTGAAGAATTATACAATATCTTTTTTACAGAACATATTCTGAATATGCTGTACCAGACCGGATATTGTATAATTCTTCAGTACGGGCAATCCGCCAGATGTGCTGCAACCAGTTATTAAGACGGCTCAAAGATACCATAAAAACGCTATGTTTTGAAAAAATATATAGTTCACCGCATTCCGGCATTCAAATGCCAAACCGGAATTCTTATCTGTATATCCTGTTTAAAATCATAATCCGGCATATTTACGGTAAAATCCGCCCGTGCCGCTCCACTATCAAGAGGTTCATCACCCGTGACAAAAATGCTTGGTCCGATCAGCCTGCTGCTGTTTTTAGCCCTGCCATTTATAGAGATCGCCGGTTTTGTCATTGTCGGTTCAGAAATCGGTGTGCTGGCAACACTTGGTCTGATTATCCTCAGTGCGGTTCTGGGTTTTGCATTATTGCGTCGTCAGGGTCTGAGCCTGCTTAACCAGATGAAAGCAGAAACCGCCGCAGGACGTGCACCGCAACGTGAAATCATTCACGGAACCTTGCTGATTTTTGCCGGTATTTTGCTGATTATTCCGGGATTTCTGACCGATATTATCGGACTTTTGCTGTTTATCCCGTTTGTCCGCGACCTGATCTGGAATCGTTTTTTACGTAACCGTGTGGTGATGGCGACTGATTTTCAGGCGGGCAGCGCCAGCTATCAGCATTACGGACAAAGACATACGCCACAGGATGACGATATTATTGATCTCGACCCTGAGGATTATTCCAGTTCATCGGATGAGGACAAAAAGAGTAAGAACTCTCCTTGGGGTACAGATCCGAAAGAGATTGAAGACAACAGAAAATGAATATGCAGCTTGAAAACCGCAGAGCAGCATAATTTATTGCCGGTACTGCGTTTTTACGCCTGCCTTTTTAGTATTATCAAATAATGCGCCGCGTTATTGCCTGTAAAAGGTACATATGCTAGCCAAAAGACACATGTTTCGGATTGCTTTTGCAACAGCCATTGTTTTCTGAAATCAGGGGTTCAATTTTATGGTTCAATAGCTTCTTGCGAAGTTTGTTTTACAATAAAATTGTATAAGCTTTCAAAGTGTTACAACACAAATCATGTGTTGTCATACTGTTCGACGGTCTGTCGATCATCGTTAACAAAAAGGTATATGATAATGGCAGAGACGCCAAACGAAGCACAGAACGGTAACGGTAGTGCACAGCCATCCCTCAACATTCTGGCTCAGTATATCAAGGATTTTTCCTTTGAAAGCCCGAATGCACCGCTTTCCCTGCGTCCGCGTGAAAATGCGCCAAACATCAGCATCAATGTTAATGTGAACGCAAATCCGATCGCTGAAGGCGATTTTGACGTTGTTCTGACCCTGACCGCACAGGCCGGTGAAGGCAAAGAAGTTCTGTTCAGCACAGAGCTGGTTTATGGCGGCGTTTTCCGCATTCAGAACATTCCGCAGGAACATATGCTGCCGATCCTGTTCATCGAATGCCCGCGTCTGCTGTTCCCGTTTGCCCGTCAGATCATTGCTGATGCAACACGCAATGGTGGCTTCCCGCCGCTGATGATCGACCCGATCGATTTCGCCACCATGTTCCAGCAGCGTATGGCTGAAGAACAGGCAAAAGCTCAGGTTAAAAACTAAGCTTTCTGAAGATTTTACAAAAAAAACC
>NZ_ANNO01000008.1:0-18157 GCF_000409565.1 Pseudochrobactrum sp. AO18b | reverse complement strand
CCTTCCCAAATCACCCCAAAAACCAAGCCAAATATATCAAATCACAGCGCCAAACCCTTGTTTCGACTCATAAATCCAGAATCAAAACGCCTGAAGGTTGAGAATCGGGGGAACAAACCTGCAAAAAACAAACGCCGCCAAGATTAATTGGCGGCGTTTTTGTCATTTATGATTCCCGTGAAACATTTTATGCGCTCAGCAAAGCTTCCACCGCCGCACCAATAGCCAGAATTTTGCGATCAGAACCATTACGGCCAACCAGCATCAGCCCTGCCGGGCGCTCCGGCATCGGCATAGGAATGGAAAGCGCAGTCATCGCGAACTGATTCACAATCTGCGTATTGCGCAGATACAGAGTTTCAAACCGGTCATATTCCGGTTCATCATTTTCCACCTGAGCAATCGTCACTGCTTTGACTGGCGTTGTCGGCAATACCACAACGTCAAATGCAGACATCATCTCATCCGCCTGTTTGACCAGTTCACCGCGGAATGCCAGCAATGCCTCATATTCCGAAGCCGGAATTTTTAAACGGTCACGCAGTGGCACGCTGACACGCTCATCTACCGGCATCGATAAATCATTCAGCCACTCTTTATGTATATGTGCCGCCTCAATGCCGGTGAGTGATCCTTTGTTCGGGCCTGTGCGCAGTGTATTAATAAGAGTGTCAAAGTTGCACTCTATAAATACCGCACCGGCAGCCTCCAGTTTTTTCAAAACGGACTGATAGGCCGCAGCCACGTCCTCTTCCATATCCTGCAGCACAATGCCCTGCGGAATACCGACTTTGAGACCTGCGAGTTCGATTTTTTCTAAAGGCAACGGCGCTTCACCGGCCATAATCGCATCGGCATCCGCACAGGCCGCAACAGTCTTGGCCAAAGGCCCGACGGAATCGAGGGTCGGCGATAGCGGAAACGCGCCTTCCAGTGAAACACGACCATGGGTCGGCTTAAAACCGACAACACCGTTCAATGCCGCCGGAATACGAACCGATCCGCCGGTATCTGAACCGATTGCGATATCACATGTGCCTTCGCCCGCGCTGACAGCTGCACCGGAAGAAGAACCGCCGGTCACCAGACTTGCATCATAAGCATTGCCCGGCACCGGATAATGCGGATTAAGCCCCGTTGCAGTGAAGGCAAACTCCGTCATATGTGTTTTGCCGATGATAATCGCACCGGCTTTACGCAGGCGCTCAACAATCACCGCGTCTTTTGTCGCCGGCTCTGCTGTTTTACGAATGATTGAACCGGCAAGATTTGGCTCACCCGCCACATCGAACAGATCTTTGATCGAGACAATCTTGCCATCCAGCGGGCCAAGACTCTCCCCTCGTGCCGCTCTCTGGTCTGCGGCATCGGCTTCAGCGCGCGCTGTATCCGGATAGAGTTTGACATAAACCGCTTCCGTAGCCTTGCGATCTTCAAGACGTTTTAAAATTGCATCCAGTTTTTGGCGTGCTGACAATTCCCTGCCCTCATCATTGTGTTCAGTCACCATCTCTCAGAATAAAAGGCCACGAGCCGTAACCGGTTCATGACCTTTTCTCTCTTTATAATATATTATGCATCAATATCCGTCATTATCGCTGAGCGATAAACCGGACTTTATGCGTGTCAGCAACAGGCAAAAGCTCTGTTACCGGCGGCACGGTATAAACATCATGTTTACCGAATTCCCGCGGATAATAATCATAGCCTGCAGGCGGTGGCGGAGCCTCATCCATACCGCTGCGTTCTTCACCGCGAACAATTGCAAACGGATCAGGAATCGCGCCCATCAATCGCCGTGTATAAGGATGTGTCGGATTGGCAAACACATCCTGCCACGGACCTTGTTCCACCACCTGACCGAAATACATTACCGCAACGCGGTCACTCATATGCTCAACCACACTCAGATCGTGGCTGATCATTATATATGAGAGTTGCAATTCGTCTTTCAGTTCCAGCAACAGATTGATGATCTGTGCGCGGATAGATACATCCAGCGCGGAAACCGGCTCATCCAGCACCACAACTTTCGGATTGAGAACCAGCGCGCGGGCAATACCGATACGCTGACGCTGACCGCCGGAAAACTCATGCGGCAGACGCTTGGCATGCTCTGGCTTCAAACCAACAAGCTTCATCGTGTTCTCAACACGGTCATTGAGTTCCGATTTTGTCGTCACACCCTGCAGGCGCAAAGGTGCTGCAAGCGAGGTATAAATCGTCTGGCGCGGATTGAGCGATGCATAAGGATCCTGAAAAACCATCTGCGCCATCTGTGCCCGCTCAAGACGGCTTGGCCCTTTTTCACCGGTAATCGGTTTGCCTTCAAAATAGATCGTACCCGAAGTCGGTTTTTGCAGGCCGAGAATTGACAGCGCCAAAGTGGATTTACCGCAACCGGATTCCCCCACAATGGAAAGACATTCGCCTTTATGCAGATCAAGACTGAAATTATTGACCGCCCGTACCGCTTGTTTTGATTTACGAAACAAGCCGGCAGCCACCGGAAAATGAACATTGAGATTTTCAATACGCAACAGCGGCGTGTTCTTCTCACTCATGATGATAACACCTCACGAAACCGCGTTTGGCTTCCGTATCCCCGTTCTGAATGCTTGCATTCTGTTCCAGCTCAGTTTGCGGCGGTACTTTTGTCAGGCAAATATCAGTCGCCCGTGTACAGCGCGGCTGAAACCGGCAGCCTTTCGGAAAAGCCGAAATAGAAGGTACAACACCTTCAATCTCCTGAAGCTTTTTACGTTCATCCGGTTTCCGCTGCCCCAAAACGGGCAGTGAGCTCAAAAGCCCGTGCGTATAAGGATGCGCCGGATGCCCGAACAAGTCCGCTACATTCTGCTCTTCAACCAGATGACCGGCATACATCACACCGACGCGCTTGCACATTTTCGCAATCACGCCGAGGTCATGGCTGATCATCAGCACAGATGTTCCGCGCGATGAGCACAATTCCTGCATCAGTTTCAGAATTTCCGCCTGAACCGTCACATCAAGTGCGGTCGTCGGTTCATCCGCAATCAGCAGATCAGGATTGCAGGCCAGCGCGATGGCAATCATCACACGCTGACGCATACCGCCGGACATCTGGTGCGGATAGTTTTTCACACGGCTTTCCGGTGCAGGCACATGCACCTGCGCCAAGGCCTCAATCGCCTTTTTCTCCGCCTCATGCCATGTTGCGCCCTGATGGAGCACAAACATTTCAGCAATCTGCCGTCCCACTGTTGCCAGCGGGTTCAGTGCAGTCATCGGCTCCTGAAAAATCATCGCAATCCGGCTGCCGCGCAATTTACGCATATCGCGATTGCTCAGCTTACGCAGATCCTGTCCTTTAAACAGGATCTCACCGGAACTCACTTCCAGCGGACGGTTCAAAAGCCCCATAATGGAAAGGGAAGTGATGGATTTTCCGCAACCGGACTCCCCCACCAGACCAAAGGTTTCACCGGCACCGATCGAGAATGAAACATTCTCAACCACGTTAAACCGCGTTTCACCGGAAACCATATCAATATGCAGGTTCTTCAGTTCTAATAATGGTGTATCGCTCATGATTTGCGGCTCCTCATATGCGGATCCAGCACATCGCGTAAGCCGTCACCAAACAGATTAAGCCCCAGAACTGTCAGGAAGATTGCAAGCCCCGGGAAAATAGCTGCCCATGGCGCAATGGCAATCAGCTCACGCGCGTCGGTCAGCATACTGCCCCAGCTCGGGAATGGCGGACGAATGCCAAGACCGAGATAGGAAAGTGCCGCTTCTGCCAGAATAGCATCGCCCATGCCGAGCGTACCGATAACCAGAATTGGGCCAATCATATTCGGCAAAATCTGGGTAATCATAATGCGGATATCACTATAGCCCAGTGTCTTTGCAGCCTGAACATAGCCCTGCTTCTTCAAAGACAATGCGGATGAACGGGCAATACGGCAGGTCCATGACCAGTTGGTCAGACCCAGCGCAATCAGCAGGCTGCCAAGACCAGGCCCGAGGATCGCCATAATTGCCAGTGCAAAAATCAGCGACGGGATCGACAGCATCAGATTGGTCAGACCGCAGACAAAATCATCCCAGCGGCCACCAAAATAACCGGCGGAAATGCCCAAAGTCAGACCAATGATCGTGTTGATGATCTGCGAGACAATACCCACAGTCAGCGAAATGCGTGCACCGTAAAGCACACGGCTGAACACATCGCGCCCCTGTGCGTCGGTGCCGAACCAGAAATCACCGTCCGGCGGCAGTTCCGCATTAATCAGGTCAGCATCCAGCACCGGATCATAATGTGCCAGCAAAGGAGCGAAAATACCGGCGGCCAGAATAACCACACACAGCACTCCGCCGAATAACAGATTGAAACGTAATCTCATGGCGCTACTCGTGGCTGATGCGCGGATCAATTACCGCATAAAGAATATCGACAACCGTGTTGATGATCAGGAACCACAATACGATCATGAGGATAGCACCCTGCACCACCGGAATATCGCGCATTGATACGCTGTCAACGAGCAGTGAGCCGAGCCCCGGCCATGAGAATAATTTCTCAATAACAACGGCTGCGCCCATCAGCGAACCAAATTGCAGACCGACAGTGGTGATAATCAGAACCAGCGCGTTACGCACCAGATGCCACGTAACCAGACGATAGGCATTCATACCTTTGGAACGGGCTGTACGGATGAAATCCGCGCCCATCACTTCCAGCACTGCAGCGCGGGTTGTGCGCGCCAGCAAGGCCAGCGGTGCAACACTCAAGGTTACCGCCGGCAATATAAGATTACGGATACCGCCGTCACCATAGCCAAAACTCGGCAACCAGCCCAAAGTCAGCGCGAAGAAATACATCAGCAGCAGACCAAGCCAGAACTGCGGCAGCGACAGGCCGGAAACCGCCCCAATCATCGTGAAAGTATCTAATATACTGCCCGGTTTCAGCGCCGCGATAAAGCCGAGCGGCACACCAATCAGCACCGCAAGCATCATAGCGGCAATAGCCAGCTTCATCGTCGGCCACATACGCTCCATCAGCACCTGTGTCACAGGCTGGCGTGTGCGGAATGATTTGCCTAAATCAAATTGCACCAGACTGACAATATATGTCCCGAACCGTTCATAAACCGGTTTGTCGAGGCCGAATTCCTTATTCATCTGCTCGACAACTTTGGGATCATTGCGTCCCTTACCGTCAGCAATCTGGCTGGATGTAAAACTGCCCGGAATAACACTGAAAATGACGAAGATAAGAAGAGATACCGCCAAAATGGTCGGTATCATCTGCAATACTCGCCTAATAACAAATCGAAGCAACCTGCGTGCCCCTTCCTACAGCATATCGTGAAAAATCCGGAAACATATCCGCAGGATAGCCTGTTCACCCGACTGATTTTTCCTGCATCCGCTCCGTACCGATATGCGACGAAACAAAAACCGAGAGCATTTTGGACAATAAAACCCGCGCGACAGGCTCAATCCGGTCACGTGCGGTCAAAAACACAATGCTCTGAAGACTGAAATTGGACCGGAGAGCAGAAATCCGCTCTCCGGCACGCCCCCCGCCTCAAACGGGCATGGGCTTAACGACCGCTCGGAACGCTGTCGTCCACCCAAAGCTCTTCATAGGCCTGAATTGCAAGCTCGGCAGAGTTCGGCTGCAGGCCATGCAACCATGGCTGATAGGCAATAACGGCCTTGTTATAGTTGAAGAACCAGTATGGTGCTTCATCCTGCAGGATATTATTGGCCTGACGCAGCAGATCGTTGCGCTCATCCTCAGAGGTCGTTTTCTGAGCGGCCTCATATAACTTGTCAAATTCAGCATTGTTGAATTTTGTATAGTTACAGGAGGACTGCGGTGTCTTGGAATAGAAGCACTGCAGCGCTGTCAGAGGATCCGGGCCGCTTTCCAGCGACCACATAAAGGACTGGAAATTACCGCTTGGCACATCTTCCGAAAGCACAGCAGATTCAACCGGCTTGGCTTTCAGCTTGATGCCGACTTTATCCAGCATAGGAATAATCGCTTCTGCAATTGTCAGACCCCAGCTTTCATTCTGCGTTGCGGTCAGCTCGAATTCGAAACCATCCGGATAACCGGCTTCAGCCAGCAGAGCTTTCGCTTTTTCCGGATCATAAGGATATGGCTTGGCATCCTTGTCGAAAGCAGGCGATGACAATGGCAGCCAGCTGACAGCACGATAGGCTTTATCTTTAGCCAGACGCTTGATGATCAGATCAGAATCGATCGCATAATTGATCGCCTGACGAACACGCTTGTCCTGAAGCGGCTTCACATCTGTATTGAAGCCCATAACACGGGTGTAAACTTCCGCTACTTCCAGAATATTTTTCGACAATTCCGGATCAGCTTTATAGGTCACATATTGTGCAGGCCCGAGAACCGAAACATCAATTTCCTTATTACGGAAAGCAACATCGCGGGCTGCGGCTTCACCCATCAGCATAATGTTGATCTTATCGGCATAAGGCTTGTCTTTAAGGTAGAATTTTTCCCATTTTTCAACGGTCAGACGCGAACCCGGCACATATTCAGCAAATTTGTAAGGTCCGAGACCCACAGGACGGCTCTTGAAGCTGTCTTTATCGGCTTCGCCATCCGGATAGATCACTGTGCTCGGCTGCATGAAAATAAAGCCCGGTGCAAGTGCTTCATTCAGTGTGATTTCAAGTGTGAAATCATCGATTTTCTTCAGGCCTTCGATTTCCTGAGACTTGCCATCGGAATAGGCATCAGCACCTTTAATATTGCTGATATAGCGCGCAGCCGGATAGGCTTTGCCCGGTGTCATCGCACGCTTATAGCTGTAGATGATGTCATCAGCAGTCATCTGCTTGTCATTATGGAAGAATGCATCCTGACGCAGTTTGAAAGTATAGGTCAGACGATCATCCGAAGCCGTCACTTCCGTTGCCAGATCGAGCTGCGGCTTGTTGGCTGTGCCATCCCATGAATAAAGGCGGCGATGCAGCGCTTTGGTCGGGAACTCGTCCTGCGTTGCAGTGGTTGCCTGATTGTCCAGCGTACCGAAGCTTGAACCGTAAGGCGCAACGAAATTAATCGTGCCGCCTTTGCGCGGTTCTTGAGCGGAAGCATTCATGGCCACGCCGGCCAGCAAAGATGCCGCCATTGTTGAGATTAAGGCTAAGCGTTTCATCATTGAGAATATCCCCTCCTCAGAATTTATTTTTATTCCGGCTGCGGTCTCCTAATCCCGCAGCCTTATTCTCTGCTTTTGCCGCGTATCTTATCCGAAAACCGCTTCACAATTTTCGGGATACGCTGCCGCTGTTTCAGCGTGCAAACACAATCTCACCGCCGCGCAATGTCATAATGCACTGCGTATCGCTGAGAATTTCCTCCGGTGTCGCTTCCAGCATATTGCGTGAGAACACGGCAATATCCGCGACCTGACCGGCAACCAGCTTACCTTTCACAGTCTCCATCTTCTGTGAAAATGCGCCATATTCGGTGTAAACCTGCAAAGCTTCCTCGATGGAAACACGCTGATTTTCCTCCATTACAGTGCCTTTCCATGTCTTGCGGGTCAACATCGTGTAAAGATTCGGAAACGGATTCGGATGGCAGACCGGGCTGTCGCTGCCGGTCGCCGGTTTGAAACCAAGATCGCGCCATGTCTTCAGCGGATAGCTCGGACCGGCACGTTCATCCCCCAGAACCGAAATATAAGCATCGCCGAAATCATAGATGAAAACCTGCTGCGGGCACGGATAAATACCGGCTTTGAGCATACGTTGATGCTGTTCATCGCTGGAGAAACCGCAATGTTCAATACGGTGGCGACGATCCGGATCAGGATAGGCAGCCAGCGCTTTTTCATAGGCGGTAATCAGCTGTTCAATCGCCATATCACCGATCGCATGGCAAGCCAGCTGGTAACCCTTGGCGTGAGCATCCATCACCATGGCCTGCAAATCTTCATCACTGAGAATCTGCACACCAATATTGTCCACATCATCGCCGTGATATGGCACGGACATCCATGCGGTTTTGCCCCCCGCAGAACCGTCAAGGAAGAGTTTGACCGCACCGATGGTCAGCATATCATCGCCGACACCGGAAACCAGTCCGCTTTCATAGCATTGCGGCACCACTGACTTGCCCGGATCACCAAGTAGAACCAGCCATGTACGCACCGGCAGACGGTTGTCACGCTTGGCAATATTATAAGCGCGGATTTCTTTATAACCGGCAATCTGACCGACCGCGGCATCCATGCAGGATGTAATACCATAGGAAAGCAGCATATTGCCGCCGTCTTCAATGGCTTCAATAATCTGCTCTTCGCTTGGCTCAGGAATAACAGCGCGCACCAGATCCTGCGCATTTTCAGCCAGCATACCGGTCAGAGCGCTGTTTTTCTGTTCAATCAATCCGCCATCCGGCACAGGTGTTGTTTCATCCACACCGGCGAGTTTCAGCGCAAAGGAATTGGCAATCGCCACATGGCCGCAGGCGCGGGTCAGCAGAACCGGATGTTCGGGTGCCGCCTGATCCAGCTCGGATTTATGCGGATGACGGCCAATATCCAGCTTGGTCTGGTCATAGCCGCGCGCCAAAATCCATTCGCCTTTCGGCAATGTTGCCGCTTTTGCACGGATCGCTTCCTGCAAATCAGCCAGTGTCGGTAAGACAGCAGGTGTTGCATCAATCCGCTTCAGAGACAGACCGGTGGAAATCAGATGCAGATGCGCGTCGTTCAGACCCGGTGTGGCGAATGCACCTTTGAGGTCAACAAGCTCTGTAGTCTCCCCCTGAAACTGCAGAATATCCTGAGACTTGCCGCCGGCCAGTACCTTGCCCTGCCAGATGGCCAGCGCCTCAACAGTACCTTCTTCATAACCGCACCAGATGGTACCATTGTGCAAAATTTTATCGGCAATAATCATCCCGCTCGCGGACATGATGTGCCCTCCCCTTCATGCTGCTGCAGGCATTCGTCGCTTTGTTCCCGCGCATTCTGCTCTGCAGTATTGTCACTGTTTCCCGCCATGCCGGTTCGCCTTACCCTTCCTTGCAAGGTATAAAGCTCCGGCATTTTCCATCTTTGACTGAAGCCTTTCATTATACGAAATGAAAAGCAAGCTGCGCATTTGTTAAAATTAGATGTTATT
This sequence comes from Pseudochrobactrum sp. AO18b, assembly GCF_000409565.1. Taxonomy (NCBI): domain Bacteria; kingdom Pseudomonadati; phylum Pseudomonadota; class Alphaproteobacteria; order Hyphomicrobiales; family Brucellaceae; genus Pseudochrobactrum; species Pseudochrobactrum sp. AO18b. The sequence continues at coordinate 8,983 of NZ_ANNO01000008.1, read as the reverse complement.
TTTACGTCATTTTGCGCAATAAAACTTCGTTTCGACGATTTTTAGGATTTACAGGCGACTATATGCACAGCCTTCATGAGGCTATGCATAAATTCGATAGATATATCACCTTGGTGATCTACAAAATTGCGGGCAGATTCGCCCGCTTTATGTCTATACGAGACTGGATTTTGCCATCTGATGGAAGAAAGAGGCTCCGCGCTCCAATATCTCATCATTAAAATTGTAGCGGCTGGTATGCAACCCGCTGCTGTCACCATTGCCAAGGAAAATATAGGCTCCCGGCACGGCTTCCAGCAGGAAGGAGAAATCCTCACTGCCCATCATCGGCACATCCAGCTCTTCGAAAGCATCCTCGCCAAAGCTGGCAACCGCCACATCCCGCGCCAGTTCATAGGCTTGTTTGTTGTTGATGGTTGCCGGATAGCCCACAGCCCAGTCAAGCTGCACTTCCGCCTGATAGCTTTTCGCCTGAAAACGGGCAATTTCATCCACGCGATCACGCAATGCTACCCGTACAGACGGATCCATTGCCCGCATCGACAGTTCAAGCACAGCCGTATCCGGAATAATATTGCAGGCAGAACCGGACTGGAAAGAGCCAACGGTGAGCACCGCAGGCTGATGCGGAGAAATATTACGGGAAACCAGCGTCTGCAAAGCCATCACAATACTGGATGCAACCACAACCGGATCAACGGTCAGCTCCGGCATGGCACCATGACCGCCGCTGCCTTTAACAGTCAGCGTCAGTACATCAATCGATGCAGCCATCGCACCGGCTTTTGCTGAAAATACGCCTGTCGCCAGCCCCGGCATATTATGAATCGCGAAAACCTGCTCACAAGGGAAACGCTCAAACAAACCGTCTTCAATCATCATTTTGCCACCGCCGAAATTCTCTTCCGCCGGCTGGAAAATCATATGAACCGCACCGTTAAAATCCTGATCCTGCGACAGCGCATAGGCTGCTCCCAGCAGCATCGCTGTGTGGCCGTCATGGCCGCAGGCATGCATCACACCTTCATGCTGGCTTGCATAAGGCAGGCCGGTTTCTTCCAAAATCGGCAAAGCGTCAAAATCTGCGCGAAAACCGATTGAGCGGTTGCTGTCGCCGCGCTTCAGCGATCCGACAACGCCCGTCTGTCCCAGACCGCGCGTTACCTCAAAGCCCCATTTTGTCAGATGCTGCGCAATGAATTCCGATGTTTTAAATTCAGATAATCCGATTTCCGGCATCGCATGCAGCTGATGCCTTATCTTAATCAGCTCCGGCAAAAAGCTGCTGAAATCAAATTTTCCCATAGCCCACTCCCATTATGCCCCAATGCAAATCACCTGCAAACCAGCGCGTCCATACCGGTTACGAATTCCGCAGCACCCGATCAATGCACAGCCATAGTTACAGGATCAGTATTTCTTATACTATTCGATGGACGATTTGCACGAACATAAGCACCACCTATAATTGTTTTTCTTTGTTTTATCTTTCCGCCATTTGAATTTCACTTGCCGGAAACAAACCGCTCTCTTAAAAGTGCTGGATATGCAATAAAACAGACATCTTACAGGCTGCGGTTGCTGTCTGTTTCAGCCCATGGCCAATAAAACGGAGCAGAATGTGCGTTTATCAATCAGTCTGATTTCTGCTGCGCTATTTGCTCTGTCCGCCTGCGCGTCCAAAGATGTCGGCCCGATCAACAGCCATGAATCGGATATTCAAAGCAAAAGAACCGACTATATCGCTGATCACGGTAATGACGGATCAACCGTTGTAGCACTGGCTTTTTCCGGCGGCGGAACGCGCTCTGCCGCTTTTGCCTATGGTGTATTGCAGGCGCTGGATGAAACGGTCATTGATGAATATCCCTATAAGCGGCGGCTGATTGATAATGTCAGGCTGGTTTCCGGTGCTTCCGGCGGGGCAGTTGCTGCCGCCTATTACGGTATGACCGGCCCTGATCAGTATCGCGACTTTCGGGAGAAATTTCTGTACCGCAATGCAGAGGAAGGCCTCCGTACCTCATTGCTGCATCCCGAAAATGTCGTACGCACCATCGGCGGCGGTCTGAATGACCGGAACGGCTTTGCCCAATGGCTGAACGACAATCTGTTTCATGGTAAAACCTTTGCAGCACTCAGACGCAGTGACGCACCCACCGTGTGGATTACCGCATCAGATATTTATAACCGTACGCCGTTCCACTTTACCGATGATACATTTGAAGCTTTGTGCAGCGATCTCGATAAAGTCTATCTTGCCGATGCAGTGAGTGCCTCGGCTGCAGTTCCCGTGGTGTTCTCTCCGGTGGTTATCTCCGCCATGCACAAGAAGTGCAATTATCAGCCGCCGCAATGGCTGCAGGAGACACTCACCAATCCGGATGTTTCACTGCGTCTCAATGCCTATGCACGCAGCCTCTATGCTTATCGCAATGATCCGAAGCAACGCTATATCAAGCTGCTGGATGGCGCATTGACCGATAATATCGGTGTCACCCCATTCGCGCTGGCACGGGCTGGCGCAAAAAATCCTTACGGCCCGCTGTCTCCGGCAGAGGCGGTCAAATTGCGCAAACTGATTTTCATTGTTGCGGATGCCGGTACTGAAGGTGAAGAACCATGGGCAACAAATGTAAACGGCCCGATATTGACCGAGGTCGCCGCTGCCACAGTCTATACAGCAATCTCAGCCTCTGTGCGTGAGGGTTTTGATGCTCTGAAACTGGCCACCAATCAATGGCAGCAAGATCTCATTCAGTATCGCTGCTCACTGCCTTCAGCCAAGGTCAAAGAATATCGCGGTACTTTGCAGGGCTGGAATTGCAGGGATTTGTCCCTGATTGTCGAAGCCGTCAGTTTCCGTGATCTGGATAGCGCCACGCAAGCCCGTCTCAACAAAATTCCGACCCGTTTCAGCCTGCCGAAACAACAGGTTGATCTGGCCATCGCTTCCGGTCGTCAGGCGATTTTGCAGCACGAAAAAATTCAGAATGCGGTTCTGGATATTCAGAAATTCGCTCAGGTGAAGCGCTCAGAACAGGTTGCGCCGGTTAAACGCGCCTCTGCCGCACTTCCTGTTTTTCATTAGAGCGCCGTGTGCCAGACTTAGAGCGGTTTACGTTCATGTTGGATCGCAATGTCCGCTCTAGATTCCTTAGATTGTCGCATTATCCCGACGTCAAGTTGATCCAGCTTGACTGTGAAATGCTCTAGCACACAAAACTCGCTCGAGCACTTTAAGATCAGAGCATAATTTACCTTCAACTGACCCGGTTTTTTTAAATTATGCTCTAAGACGACAGTCGTTTATACTCATATTTCGTGCCCTTTTCTGATCCGGTTATGATGATGCAAGATCTTTTTTCAGGACTGACCTCCGCGCAACCAGAGCAGGAAAACCTTGCTGAAGGCGCTGTATTGTTACGCGGATTTGCTCTGTCAGCGGAACAGGATCTGCTCTCAAGCCTGTCTGCCATCACCGAACAGGCTCCGTTCCGGCACATGGTTACGCCCGGCGGCTTTACCATGTCTGTTGCTATGAGCAATTGCGGACCACTCGGCTGGGTCAGTGATCGCAGTGGTTATCGCTACAGTCCTGTTGATCCGCAGACAGGCCGGAACTGGCCGCAGATGCCGGAGAGTTTTCTGCAACTTGCCCAAAAAGCAGCAGCCAAAGCCGGATATGCTGATTTTATGCCCGATGCCTGCCTCATCAACCGCTATGGGCCAAAGACCAAACTCTCTTTGCATCAGGATAAAGATGAGAAAAGTCCTGACCATCCGATTGTCTCAGTGTCACTGGGGCTACCTGCCACCTTTCAGTTCGGCGGCTTGAAACGGACAGATCCGGTACTCAAATATGCATTGCAGCACGGCGATGTCGTAGTATGGGGCGGCGTATCACGCCTTTATTATCATGGTATTACGCCACTGAAAGACGGAGATCATCCGCTGCTTGGCCGTTACCGCATCAATCTGACCTTCAGAAAAGCGGCTTAGGGCGTGTTGTGTATAATCTGATGCGCTATACTCGCCCTTTCGCTTTATTTTAACGCATGTCTTTATCCCAAAACCGGCACTCACTTTTGGGATACATGCGCAAATTTGAAAATAAGATTTGCAGTGCAGGAACAAAATTCACGCGATAACCTGTGATCCATTCAAAGAAAGGTAAGATCGTGAACAAGCACGCCCGCATAGACGAACTCCTTGATGATCCGCGCTGGCAGGCCGTGCTGGATCGAAAAACTGATGCCGACGGCACATTTGTTTATGCCATCAGCACCACAGGTATTTATTGCAGGCCGACCTGCCCTTCCCGCAGGCCAAAACCTGAACATACACAAATTTTCGACCATCCCCGTCAGGCTGAAACAGCAGGCTACCGGCCATGTCTGCGCTGCCTCCCGCAGCGTCAGGAAACATTGCAACAACAGCAGAACCGGATTGTTGAAGAGGCTTGCCGCCTGATCCGCGACAATGAAACCGCGCCGGATCTCAGCAGCCTCGCCGCCCATGCCGGCTTCAGCGCATCGCATTTTCACAAGCTGTTTAAGCAGGTTACCGGTATCACACCGAAAAATTATGCCCAGTCACTGCGGATGCAAAGGCTGGAAAAGGAACTCAAAAACAAGAAAACCTCTGTGACAGAGGCGATTTACAATTCCGGTTATAATGAAAGCAGCAATTTCTATGCCTCAAAAAACAGACTTTCCGGTATGACCGCATCTGCCTATAAAAAAGGAGGCGCAGACATCATGCTTCAATATGCAATTGCCCCCTGCTCCCTTGGTAAAATACTGGTTGCCGCAACGTCAAAAGGCATCAGCTCGATTTTGCTCGGTGATAATGCTGACGAATTGCTGAATGATCTGAAAAAACGCTTCCCGAAAGCTGAAATCTCACAGGGTGGCAGTGATTTTGAAACGACACTGAAGACCTGTCTGGAATTTATCGATCAGCCGCAGCCGCAATTTTCCTTACCGCTGGATATTCACGGCACGGTCTTTCAGCAAAAAATCTGGCAGATTTTGCGTCAGATTCCGCCGGGACAAACCGTCAGCTATGCGGAACTCGCCAGTCTTGCCGGCATGCCTAAAGCTGCGCGTGCAGTTGCCGGTGCCTGTGCGGCCAATCCGGTTGCCGTTGTCGTTCCCTGCCACCGTGTTGTGCGCAATGACGGCGGTCTTTCCGGCTATCGCTGGGGCGTGGAGCGCAAACGCACATTGCTCAGCAAAGAGAAGAGTAAAGCACAAGGCTAATCCGGCCTTGAGAAGAATGACTGTAACAGCCCTGCGGCTGTTACAGTCGTTTCACTATTAATGCTGTGCGAAAACAGAGCGCTCCGTCTTTGAGAAACGGATAACCTGATAAGGCTCACTCATACCGCCCTGTTCCATTCCCGGAGAGCCGACAGGCATACCCGGTGCGGCAAGACCGGCTTTTTCACCGCCTTCAGCAAGAAGTTTCTCAATATCCTGCGCTGGTACATGACCTTCAATAACATGGCCATCAATAATAGCTGTGTGGCAGGACTGAAGATCATCCGTAACACCGTATTTGGCTTTGATCGGGCTCAGATCTTCAATATTATGCTCTTTAATCTCAAAGCCCGCCGCTTTCATGTGGTCGCCCCATGCACCGCAGCATCCGCAATAAGGTGATTTATACAATTCAACCACTTTACTATTCTGGGCAGATGCTCCGGAGACAAACCCGCTCAGCATCAGGGCAAACATACCGGCACCGGCCACTTGCATAAGCTTCATTTTACAAAATCCTTCTTTGAACGGGTTATGTCATATTTTACGAACTGAACAGCAACACGCTGAAAACAGCAAACAGTGCCAGATGCAAAATCCCCTGAACCGGTGAGGTTTTCTGCCCGATAAAGCTGAAAGCCGTGAGCGCAATTGTCAGCAGAAACAAAATTGTTTCAACGCCGGAAATACCCATTGTCACGGTTTTATTCATCACCAGACCGATAATCAGCACCGCCGGTACAGTCAGCCCCACTGTCGAGACAAAAGCACCGAGACACAAATTGATCGCGCGCTGCATTTCATTATTCAGCGCCGCTTTCACAGCTGTAATCGACTCCGGTGTAAACACAATGATTGCAATCAATACGCCACCAAGGGCTACAGGCGCATTAACCGTCTCAATGCCGTAATCAATCAGAATAGCCAGATCATGAGCCAGCAAAACAATCGGCAGGATCATCGCGATCAGAATAACAGAGCGGATAAGGATTGCCCGTTTATCCAAAGCTGCCGGTGCCTCATCGTCTTGGGCAAGCATTTGCGCTTCACTCGCCCGTACAGTCATGTCGCCTGATTTCGGCTGAATGAACAAGCGGCTGTAACCGCCGATCTGCATCCACAGAAACAGGCCATAGACTGCAATCGTAATGGCAGAAAATGCTACGGCCTGCACAAAGTTGAACTCACCGGCGCCGGAAACATAATTCGGCAGCACCAGAGCAAGTCCGGTCAAAACGGTAATCAGCGACAAGTAAGTGACTGCGCCCTGCGCATTATATTCCTGCTCACAATAGCGTAAACCGCCTGCCAGCAAACAAAGGCCGGTCACAAGATTAAGAATAATCATCATGACGGAAAAAATAGCGTCACGACCGATTGTGGGAAATTCACCCGGCCCGAGCAGAACCGATGCGATCAGAATAACTTCAATAGAGACAATCGACAGCGTGAGAATAAGCGTGCCGTAAGGTTCACCCAACTGATGCGCCAGATGATCCGCCTCTCCCACAACGCCAAAAGATGCCATGATGATTGTTGCAAACAGCGCAAGAAAACACAGAACTGCAATTGTGCTGTCAAACGGCTCGCTCAGCCATTGTTTGCCCCAAATGGCAAAAACAGCAACCACAAGCCATGCAATCAGAAGGCGGATAATTGTCAGTGGCGGGAAAAGTGACCGCAGCGATGCAACCTTAGTTACGGCTGGCATAGCGGCTGGTTCAGATCGTTGTTTCATAAGGGCCTGCTCTCCATCTGTTCGAGCGCATCTGAAAAACAATTTCAGAACAATGCGCGTCATTCAAAAGGGCAGAATGCGGCTCGGAACACTGGGTTCTGATACACTCTGCACCGGATAGAGGGGCCGTCCCCGTATGATGCAATGGCAGGTCGTCCTGCACTGTGGCTATATAATGATAGCCGTCGGTTTTCGCAACCTTTACATCGCCTGCGATTTGTCAGCCGGAACTGTCTTCAGCCATTTGCGCAAGCGCCCGCAGGCATTTTTATAGGGCGATGAAGTGTTGAACTGTATCATACGCCCCATCGTCCATTTCTCGTACCAGCCGGCACCATAGAGTGCTTCATCTGATCGCTCTGAAATCTGCTGAATGATTGTTTCTTTAGCGGCCTGCAAACGCAACAACAGCGCTTCATAAGTCAGAGCATCATAATCCCTGTAAAATTTCTGAGCCAGTCTGCCCAGCTCGTTCCATTTAAACCCTGTCTCCGGAAAATCGATCGGCTCACCGGCGCGATCTTTCTCCAGCCATTTAATCACGAGCTCATTCCAGCCGGTGAGATAGGCCAGCAGATCCTTCACACTCATTTGCGTGTCTTTGGCATGACCATCGAGGCTTTTCTCTGTGATCCTGTCGGCCGGAACCTTTCGGACGATCCGCATCAGACTGTCAAAATTTACAGTAACTGCGTCGGTCAACTCGTCCTTCGTCTGCGGAATCGCCATGGAATTTCACCTGAATTCTGCTGATCCGCTCATGCACCAGCAGTTTTAAACCACCTGCAGATACGTAACTTTGCGTAAATCTTACGTTCTACAACAACAGGAATACAGATCCGGTTTAGAGAAACCATAGACAATAGGGATAATAAATTTACAGGCAGGTAAAGAAAACCCATCAATATTATTATTCCGATTAATCAATTTTCCAGCATTTCAAAGCCCGAAACATACTTACAATCAGTTTCAGCAAAGCAAATCCGCTTTGTCAGCATATGTCATCAAACAATCAAGCCACACAAAGCCGGGCGTTCTCGCGCCCCGGAAAGGAGTTAGCTATGGCTAAACTGGGTATCCTATTGTGCGCTGGTATTATCAGTATTACTGGCGGTAACGCATTGGCGCAGACCTTTACAATGGACAATAATGCCAATTCCAACTCTCAGTCAGGGGCAACAGCGATTGCCATTGGCAGTACCAATACCTCCCCGAACAGGATCAGAACAACTGTTCCTGCGATTTCTCCGGGGCTGGTAGCTGCAGGTGTTCATTCCTGCGCGGGCTCAGCCAGTGCCGGTATCGGTGCAACCGGCTGGGGTTTTGGTATCGGTTCGACCTATGAAATGAAGGAATGTAACCGTCGTGCCTATGCGTCAGCTCTGGCAGGTCTTGGGCACAGAAGCGCTGCCCTTGATCTGGTCTGTCTCAACAAAGAGGTTCGCGCCTCATTGAATGCGACAGGTATTGTCTGCCCTTCTCAGGGGGTGGCTGCACGGCAGGTCTCATACCGCACCACGCCGACAGCCGTAGCATCCGCTTCAGTTGCCCCCGCTCCGCGCGTACAGAGAGCCTCTGCTCCCGCCCCCGTCGGCAACAAACGGACTTACTCTGCGAAAGCCCTTGGTCTTTCCAGCAGTGATCTGGAAGCTAAAGGCTGCACACTGCGCAATGACGCGCAAAGAGGCCGCGCCTGGTTTTGCCCGCGTCCTGTGATGTGAGCAGACAGACAGAGCATGAAAATCAACCACATGACAAAGATTTTGCCATTCGTGGATATAGCCTTTTGCCCATGGCCAAGCCTTCTGAGCGGCCATGGGCAGCGGGATATATCGTCGGATATATCTGGCAAACGGGAGATTTGCCATAACAGTTGGAGGATATAAAAATGAAAAGACTTCTTGCTTTTGCAGCAGTCTCAGCGCTGGCTCTCGCCGGAGCACTGCCTGCTTCCGCACAAACAGTTGAATGGGGCGGCGGG
>NZ_ANNO01000007.1:0-8107 GCF_000409565.1 Pseudochrobactrum sp. AO18b | reverse complement strand
CTTTTTTTGCTGATGATTTTGAGTGCTCTCAATCATTAGATTTGGTGCGATACCAAATATATCCGATACCAATGATGGCGATAAATGGTGCGAAAGCCCATAGCAGCGCATTGATGAATAGTTTCAGCATCATCAGGATCAGCGCGTTCATCAGGAAAATATTCTGTCCCATGACGAGATTTTTCAGCTCATCCCAGACGAGTTTTGAAAACGGAAACATAAGCGTGCAGATTGCAAAATAGAAAAGCGGGGCGAATTGCGCGCCATTTTTTGCCTGCAAAGCTACCGTGACCATTAAAGCGAAGAAACAAGCACCAATTAACCAGGCACGGATCAGATATGTGCGCTCAACACCGTTCAGAATACGCCCTAACATTTTACCTCAGTCATGTTTATGAATATTGATAAAGGGGCGTATAACTTTCATGTGTCGAAAAAGTAAACAAATCAAATAATTTGGTATTACTGAGACTATGTTCATGCCCGGTACAGTTTTGAATGTTATTGTGCAATTGTAATTTACGACAGGAAGTCCGGTATGTTTTCAAAACCTATAATTATCGCTTTGGCACTGGCAGTCTTTCCGGTTTCGGCACATGCAACAACAGGGCCGGGTTGTCTTCGCGTTGTGAATGTTGATGCCGGTGATGCGCTGAATGTTCGTGCGAGACCATCTGCAAAAAGTAGAATTGTGATTTCAATTCCTGCCAATAATTATGGTGTGCTGGCTCTGAAGGGGGAATGCACACCGAAGACAATTCCGTGGGGACAGCGCTGGTGTCCGGTCAGCTATTCCTATGAAGACGGTACATTGCACGGTTTTGTTAAAGCCCGTTTTGTACGGGATCAGGAATGCCCGTGATCAAATTCATTCATGGATGAACGGGATATGTATGACTAAAGTATAAGGCAGTCTTTTGACTGCCTTATTTGTTTTACTTGACCTTAATCAATCCCTTGGCCAATTAGACTGTGTGTATATTGCGGGGGAATCATGAAGATCAAATTAATATTAGCTCTGTCTTTGACAGTATTTTCTGTAGCATGTGCTAAAAGACCTGATGCTATAGTGCCGGTTGATATTCCGATGGCAGCTTATTCAAATTTGAACTGTCAGAGTTTGGCTCATGAATATTCTAGAGAGAAAAGTAATCTTGCTGTTCTTTCTAAACAGCAGAATGATGCCGCAACCGGAGATGCCGTTGGTGTGTTTTTAATCGGTGTTCCGGCTTCGAGCACATTTGGCGGAAATAAAGAAGGGCAGGTTGCTGTGTCTAAAGGCAAAATAAATGCCATTGAAGCCGTGTGGAGAAACAAAGGCTGCAGATAGTCATTCGCAATTTTACAGACCCCGCCAAGTGTGGGGTTTTCATTGAAGCAGGAATAGAGTGGCTACAAATGTGCAGATGAAAACAACAATCACAATTGCTGAAAAAGCAGTGCTATTCAGCTGAGTTTTAGGCGGAGGCGGAGGCGGAAGCATTTGCAGCTTCTTTTCAGGATCTGCGTGTTTTACACTTCTGAATTTGTGGACATTGTTTCTCATTGGCTAGAGCATAATTTTAAAGTGTTAGAGCGAGTTTTGTGTGTCAAGTCTGGCACACGGCGCTCTATGTCGTTTCATCTAACGATACCGCGAGAATAAATCGAACTGGGCCTGATTGATTGCCTGTTCATTCCAGTCAACTTCACGCTTTGATTGCGGTATGAAGTTTCTACGGTGATCGTTGTCGTAGAATAATGTCCCGTGAATGCCAACAGCATTACGTTTCAATATCGGACGTTCCCAAAGAGGAGCCAGTACACGATTGGTTTCATCGTCACCGAGCCGTGCAATGAGGTCTTCAATCAGCTCCATATCACATTCATCGGGGAAGATGATGTTATATTCACTCTCGGTTGCCTGAAATATGCTATAAGTCGCGTTTATTGCACCGTCGATAATCTGGATATTTTTCATCATTATTATCTGCTGTTTTTATCGGAAACACTATTACTGCAAGCTTATGTCATATGGATACTGGTAATAAGCAAGCGGTTTTCTGGTAATATATTCTACAGCTTATTGGCTGCCTTTTTTGTTGATCGCTGTTTCAGGCGCGGAGGTGTCGGGGTCATCTGTCAGAGACTTTCCGTTGGAGAACATCCACAGGGTTAATAGTGCGAAAACCACAATGATGATTGCGACATCAAATGTGCCCATCGCACATGCGATGCCGACAGCACCGGTTGCCCAAAGACTTGCTGCTGTTGCTGTCCCTTTGACTGAAGTACTGAGGCGTAAAATTGCACCGCCGCCGATAAACCCCATGCCGGTGATGACACCTTCTATAATACGGGCAAGCGCTTCCGGATTGTCTGCTGTGATGCTTTCAGCTGCCTGAACAAAGCCGCAGCTGGCTACGGCAACTAAGGGGAAAGTTCGAAGGCCTGCGCTTCTTTCTTCCCTTTCCCGGTGCCAGCCTATGGGCAAAGCCAATATATAGGCCGCCGCAAGGGCGATAACATGCGGCCAGACATTGAAATTATCGGCGCTGAACGTGGTTGTGATTGCTGCCTGAAACGCTTCCATCCGCTTCCTCGCATCTTTGTGGTGATAAAGAGGAAAACGTGGTGATCTGCAGAATGTTCCAAAGAAGCGGTTGTGGCAGAATCTCTTACAGTTCCGCGCGGATGCTCATTTTCTCAATGTGACCTTCCCGCAGATATAAGAATAATGGCAGCGCGAAGGATACGCCCGCAGCTAAGCCGATCAGCGCATAATAGCCGGAAGGCATTTTAAGTTTCCGGCTCTGATGGATGATAAAGATAATCAGTACTAGTGCGGATATAGCGACATCTGCTGCGAAGAAGCGTGAGATATTGTTTGCAAATAAATGCTCAAAAAATAAAGCTGAGTTGAACCCGTTTTCGATCAGGAACAAACAGAAAAAATATAAAGGGAATACTGCGCCTATAATCATCAATAGAAAATAAATCTGCCGCATTCTGCCCTCTGATTTAAATATTAAAACCCGAGGAGAATAAAACGCGACTTCCGGAGTAAAGCAAGAGGCGATAGCATGAGGAACTGCAACGGTCAGGCTGGCCAATTAGTTGTCGTGTCTGCCACCGGCATAATAAAGTGCGATTGCCCCGTTTATGGCGAGTATCACAAAAATACATATCCAGAACCCTGCCATATCAATCTCCTGTCCGTGGAGAATGGCAAGTCAGAGGGCGTATTGCCCAGCTATAATTTTCTGTAGTTTTGTTCGCTGTGAAAGTTTTGTTCTACAGGCAGGTAATCAGTTAAGACCGATAAGCGAAGGCATGCCGTGCTTGAGCATTTCACAGTCAAGTTGGATCAACTTGACGCCCGTGATAATGCGACCAAATAAAGAATCTAGAGCGAGCGCTATGATTCAATCTGGACGTAAACCGCTCTAGGCGTCGGGATATGCATGAAGAGGATAGTTGGAGCAAAATGATTTTCAGCCGGTTCTTCGCAGAAGATGTCGCTCATTTTTTATCCAAGAGAGGGGCTGTCTGGCTGCTTTGCGTTGTTGCTATTTTTACTCCGGTTTCCGCCCATGCCGAAGATGTTGCAGACTGGGAAAATATAGCTTCAGGCACTGCATTTATGTCCAGCCCTGCTACTGTTGAATATAAGATCGGCTATAGCAGTATTGGTTATGACCATTTCCGTTCGGAAATTATGCTGAACTGGTCTGATGGTGAGACACAGTCACAGACTATTTATGAGGGGATTTACGACAGGCCTCCCGCTAAAGTCTGGGGTGCCGGTGACCGTCTCTGTGTATCGATGCAAACCTGCGCACGATATGAGGATAACTGTACGACAAATATCATAGTGTATCGCTATGATGCTGATGTTAAACTGTTTTCGGAGCTTCCGGCTGGTGACAATCTATGTCTTCAAGCAAAGAAATAATTGTGCGGCTTCAATATCCGAAGTCAGTCAGAATTGTGTAGAGTGTCTGCTTTGGCGAATAGTTAAACGGTCCGGCGGGAATGACGCGGTGCAATTATTTTTCCGGCATGGGCGGCAATCGCCATTTCAAAACTGTCGGCAATGCGGCGCGCCCGATCAATAAAGATAATGGCTGCTTCCTCAGGAAAAATTTCCCGTGCAGTTTGCTCAAACAAGCCGAGCCAGCGGTCAAAATGCTCGCTTTTTAAATCGAGTTTCAGGTGAGGCGGCATCGGGCGACCTTCATAACCACCGGTTTTGAGAATGACCGCCGACCAGAATTCCGAAATCTGCGCGATGTGATGATCCCAGTCATGCACTGCATCGGCGAAAATCGGGCCAATTAATGCATCTTCACGGGCGCGACCGTAAAATCTGGCAACCAAAATCTGGATTGATGCCTTGTCGATGGATGGATGCGGTTGATTAATAAGAACAGTCATAACCGGTACAGGAAGCACTGCCCGATGGGAGGACGCGCTTTTTTGTTGGAAGGATATAGCCGGAGTTGTACTCAAAACGGGCATGTTTTGAAAGCAAATTCACGGCTGGATCAAAAATTGCTTTGCAACCTGCGTAACCTGTCGGGTGAGATTGGTCAGTTCATTCGCTGCCAGATGATTGACCTGCCAGAACAGAGGAATTTCCAAAGCACTGTCGGGAACCAGTTCAACCAGACGACCAGATTTGATGTGTTCATGCACGATATGAACCGGATTCATACCCCAGCCCATTCCGGCTAAACAGGCATCGATAAAACCTTGTGTTGAAGGAATCCGATGTGTGGGCATAGTAATAGTACGCCCCATTGTGCGGTTAATCCATTCCTGTTGCAGTCGGTCTTTCTGATTGAATGAGAGTGCCGGTGCCTTAGCAATTCCTTCTGCAATACCATTGGTAAAATGCTTCTCAATAAAGGCGGGGGTGGCCGTTGCCTGATAGCGCAATGCTCCCAGTTGCGAAACACGACAGCCCTTTATTGGCTTTGAAAGTGATGTAACTGCCGCAAGCACCCGACCGCGCTCAAGCCATTCAGCCGTATAGTCTTCATCATCAATCGCAATGCTCAGTAAATAGCCTGTATCCTGCACAAAAGGAGCCATAGCCTTTAAAAACCATGTGCCTATACTGTCGGCGTTTACAGCTATGTTGATGGTAATTCGTTGCATCGCTGAGTTTTGCATTTCAGCCAGATTTGGCAAATGCTTGGCCAGCTCGCTTTCAAGCATGCTGACATGTTCCAGATGCCGGCAAAGCCATTCACCTTTCTCTGTTGCCACACATGGGCTTCCTCTCTCGATCAAAGAAACACCGAGGCGTTCTTCTATGATTTTCACACGTTGAGAGATTGCAGAGGGCGTAACATGCAGAGCTTTGGCAGCCTGTTCAAAACTGCCGGTTTGTACAACCATCTTGACAGCAAGAGCGGCAGGATAGTCAATCATGCATTAGTTCCTCTTACTTTGAATTAGATTGTTTAATTTTACTAAACTCACGTTTCTGATAACACGGTTTGCAATTCCAGCCGAGTTTAAAATTCAGATATGAGCTTATCAGTATTCATTACAGGCATGACGATGGGGCTGAGCCTGATCGTTGCTATTGGTTCGCAAAATGCTTTCCTGCTGCGGCAAGGCTTGCGCAACGAACATGTTTTTGCCGTTTCCTTAACCTGCGCTTTGTCCGATGCAATTCTGATCGCATTGGGGGTAGCGGGCTTTGGTACGATTATCGGCATGGCGCCCTGGCTTGATCCGGTCATGCGCTATGGCGGAGCCGCATTTCTTATATTCTATGGGGCGGCTAATATGCGCTCGGCATTGCGATCATCTGAAACCCTTGCATCCGGTAATTCTGTTGAAAAGCAAAGTTTAAAAGCAGCTGTGCTAACCTGTTTCGCGCTCACATGGCTCAATCCGCACGTTTATCTCGATACGGTGATGCTGCTCGGCTCTATCTCGACCCAGTTTTCAGGTTTTGAGTTTATGTTTGCTGCCGGTGCAATCTTAGCTTCATTTTTATTTTTCTTTTCGCTTGGTTACGGGGCAAAGTGGTTGAGACCGCTATTTGCAAAACCGTCAGCGTGGAGAATTCTTGAGGCAATTATTGCATTTGTAATGTGGGGAATTGCTGCCCGTCTTCTTATTGGTTTGTGAGTAAATTACCGGAGTTTAACTGAATGCCTGAAGCCCCGTTTATTTCTGAGAAAGTAATGGCAATAGCGCCGGATTTTCGTGCGCTGAGTATCTATGTCGATACCAAAGCGGGTGTCATGAATGAGGCTGATCCAGTTATTCTGGACGATGCGTGTGCTTATGTGCTGGCAGGCGGACCATCATGGGCAGAGGATCACCTGGCTGGTTGGGCAGACATCTATCTGAAATTTGGTGCGAAGCCTAATCGCACTCCATGTTCTGCTCAGGCGCTTAGAAAGCGCGTTTTGAAAGAGGGGCGCATTCCTGCAATCAATCCTGTTGTTGATCTCTATAATGCAATTAGCCTGCGCTATGCGCTGCCGGTAGGCGGGGAAAATTACGATGCCTATGTAGGGCGTCCTCAATTGATGCTTGCTGAAGGAACCGAGATTTTTGACACTAAGAATAACGGAGAGGACGTTATTGAGAACCCGATGCCGGGGGAGGTGATTTGGTGTGATGATCTGGGTGTTACATGCAGGCGCTGGAACTGGCGTCAAGGAAGCAGGACGCGGCTTGATCATGCTGGAGGCCGTATGTGGTTTATATTGGAAAGTTTAAAAGCAATGCCTGCATCTGCTCTTGATGAAGCAGGGGATATGCTTGTGAATGGTATTAGGAAAATGGCACCGAACAGTGAAATACTCATACAAAAAACTGCGGTTTAGCCGGTAGGTGCAAAAAGTTTATGTCAGTATTAACCGGTCTCTCTGCGTTTCCGATCACGCCTGCCAATGAATATGGCGAAGTCTGCATAGAAAACCTATGTTCGCTAATCGAAAGAATGATTGTCGCCGGGGTCGATTCAATCGGGCTTCTCGGCAGTACAGGTACATATATGTATCTGAATTATGCAGAGCGGAAAAAGGCGATAGAAGCAGCGCATCAGCAAATTAAAGGCAGGGTGCCGCTAATTGTCGGCGTAAGTGCTCTGCGGACTGATGATGCCGTCAAATTTGCACAGGACGCGAAGTCTTTAGGAGCTACAGTAGGGCTTTTAGCGCCTGTTTCATACACAAGTTTAACGCAGGATGAGGTCTTTGAGCACTACGCTGCTGTCGCTAAAGATAGTCAGTTGCCGATCTGCATTTACGACAATCCGGGAACGACGCACTTTAACTTCTCTGATGCGTTAATAGCCCGTCTATCCAGAGTGACGGGGATTGTCGGCATCAAAAATGCATTGCCGGCAGATAGTAGTGTGGAGCAGCATATATTGAAGCAGCGCGCTTCAGTTCTGCCAGAGTTCTCATGCGGCTATAGCGGTGACTGGAAATGCTCTGAAGCTTTGCTCAAAGGCGCGGATGTTTGGTATAGTGTTTTGGGAGGCGTTTTTCCTGAACTCTGTGTCAGTTTAACACGTGCATCTGAAAGAAAAGATACAGAGCTGGCACATAAATTTAACGGGATTTTGCAGCCGGTTTGGTCTTTGTTTCAACGACATGGCAGTCTGCGTGTTGTTTATGAAATGCTTAATCAGCTGTCTTTGTCTGATGCTGTACTTCCGCGCCCGTTCTTGCCGCTCGATAAAAGCATTGCTGCTGAAATTGCAGTTGCAATAAGGGCAATTTCTGGAGCCACAGGGCAGGAATAAATAACAATTGCAGAGCTTTGTAACATGCGAGCCTGTCGTTAAAATCACATATAAATGCGCACGGTTTTTATATGTAACTACGCTGTTATGTTTTTGCGAGAAATCACTAAGCTATTGAAAAATTGGTGAATACGATATTGCGCACCCTTGCCCTTCTGATTAGAGGGCACGAAGGAAATCGACGAACTGCGGTATTAGTTGTGATGAGGGAATTTACTGATTATTGAGCGGGCATATTGGGTGGAGCAAAGACGATAAATGAATAGCCCCGAGTTTATTAGACACTCTTCGTCTTCAGTTTGTGGTTCTGTTCAAAGTGTGCTGGTGACAGCATACCATTTCTAA
>NZ_ANNO01000006.1:0-11315 GCF_000409565.1 Pseudochrobactrum sp. AO18b | reverse complement strand
GTTTTTTGTTTAGAGCATTTCACAGTCAAGTTGGATCAACTTGACGGCTGTGATAATGCGACCAAATAAAGAATCTAGAGCATGCGCTGTGTTTCAATCTGGAAATAAACCGCTCTAGAGCAGTTTCTCAAGATCAGCGGCATCATAGACCGGCGGTAAACAGACCTGATTGCGGCACAGAATGGCACAGGAGCGTTCGCCAGCCAGAGACAGGAAAGAAGCCCATTGCGGCTGCTGTGAGGCTTGGCTACGGCTTAGAATGATATCTGTACGGCAAGGATCAGCATGACGTGATGCACAGCGGTATAAATCGTCATCTTTATTCTCAATAATCAGCACCAGCTTAACCGGATCAAGCAGTTGCACTGAGGCATTGAGAATTCCTGCCTGTCCATAAGCCATATGTTGACTGCGCCCTAAGGCACGTTCTGCAAGCCTGTTGGCCTTTTTAAAAAGCTCTTCATTCTCAGCTATCAACGCCAGTCTTTTACAGGCTTCAATAATCTGGCTGGTGCTGCTTGGAATAGCTTCATCCTGATCGCCAAAAAGATAGAAAATGACATCAGCATTATCTAGCGCTGTCAGCCGGTAATCCCCATTCTGATCGAGATGATGCTGATTAAGTGAGATCAATAATGCTTTGGCATCATCGATATAGTCTTGCTGCGGATCAGCCTGATAAAGCGACAAGGCCGCATTGATGAGCGCTGCATAATCAGAGGACAGGGCAGGGAGCTTTGATACAGTCTGTGACCAGACATGTCTGATCGCAGCGCCTTGCTGAGGATATACTGTGCGATAGGTTGTTTTTGCGAGTTCCAGCCAGTCGGTACGTTCAAAAACACGGGCAGCTTCAGCCAAAGCACGAATGAAATAGGCATTCCAGTCTGTCAGACATTTTTCATCGCGGCCGGGTCTGGTTCGCTGATTTCTGATGCCAAGCAGTTTTTCCCGCATTGGTTTTAGGATTTCATCTTCTTTTTGGTTGAAATTTAGCATATCCAGCTGATGAAGAATATTGCTGTCTTCCCAGTTTCCAGCAGAACTGACATTGTATTTTGTGATGAACTCAGGAGCATCTTTGCCGAGAATGCTCTCTATTTCTGACTGATCCCAGATATAAAATTTGCCTTCAACACCTTCGCTGTCAGCATCAAGTCCGGAGGCAAAACCACCATCCGGCAAAGCCATTTCAGATGACAACCATTGAATAATTTCTTCGATTCGAACCCGAAACAATGGATCTTGTGTGCTGCTCCATGCCCACAGACACTGCCGGATGGTATGCGCATTATCATAAAGCATCTTTTCAAAATGCGGCACGAGCCAGAATGCATCAGTGCTATAGCGGGCTAAGCCACCGGCGAGGTGGTCATAAATACCGCCATTGAGCATTTTCTCAGTGCTGAGAATAAACAGATCATGATGTTGTTGCTGCTGACTGATTTTCCATGATGTCCAGAGCATCGACATGAACGGAAAATTCGGAAATTTAGGTTGTCCGCTGAGACCGCCATAAGTCGTATCAATACGTCTGGCTATTGTATCAGCATAGCGTTGGAAAGCGCTTTCATCATTCTCAGCAGGTTTAGCATCCGGTGTTAAAACAGTCTGCAAATGTGTTTTAAGCGCTGTCACATTGCCGCTAATCCGCTCGCGGTCATTCTTCCATAAAGTGCCGAGGCTTTGAAGAATATCCATAAAGCCGGGCAGACGACCATTGGCATGTTTTGGAAAATATGTGCCACCCCAAAAAGCATCCCCCTGCGGTGTCAGAAAAATAGTCAGCGGCCAGCCACCTTGCTCTCCCATGGCTGTGAGGGCTGACATATAAATCTGGTCAATATCCGGTCGTTCTTCCCGATCCACCTTAATATTGATAAAATGCTCATTCATCAGTTGAGCAACTTGCTCATCTTCAAAACATTCATGTGCCATAACATGGCACCAATGGCAGGCAGAATATCCGATCGAAAGCAAAATCGGCTTGTCATGAAGACGAGCGCGTTCGAGCGCTTCATTGTCCCAGAGCTGCCAGTTGACCGGATTTGCACTGTGCTGTTTCAAATATGTGCTGTTCGCTGTATGAAGGCGATTAGAGCTGGCATTGTTTTGTGTCGGGCTTTGCGTCGGGTTCATGGCTTTGCCTTTCCGATTTTCAAGCCGATACAGTAGTGCTTCAGGCAGCTAAAGAACGGCAATCATTCTCTTAACTTGTAACGGATTTTCGATGTCAGTGCAGTCTTTTCATCACGATACTATTTTTGCGCTTTCAAGCGGGCGTTTGCCTTCAGGCGTGGCAATTATCAGATTATCAGGCCCACAAACTCGATTCATTACCGAAACTATCATTGGAAAATTACCAGAAGCGCGAAAAGCCGTATTCAGTAATCTTAAAAATAAAACAGGCGAAGTTTTGGACAGCGGTCTGACACTCTTTTTTGAAGGCCCAAAGAGCTTTACCGGAGAAGATTGTGCGGAATTTCATATTCACGGCGGAATTGCTGTGGTGGAAAAATTTCTGGAAAGCCTGTCAGAATTTGAAAAATGCCGTTTAGCCGAAGCCGGAGAATTTACGCGTCGCGCATTTGCGAATGGCAAGATGGATTTGACGATGGCCGAAGGGCTGGCCGATCTGATTTCCGCTGAGACAGAAACGCAAAGACGTTTAGCGCAGCAAGTTGCTTCCGGTGCGCAACGCAATCTCTACATGGACTGGCGGCAAAAACTCATTCAGGCGCGTGCATTTATCGAGGCGGAACTTGATTTTGCCGATGAAGGCGATGTGCCGGGGTCAGTATCGGATCGCGTCTGGAGTGAGATGCATGATCTTACCAAATTTATTGAAAAACATATTGAAGATGGCAAACGCGGATCGATGCTGCGTGACGGTTTTCATATAGTCATTATTGGCGCACCGAATGCCGGAAAATCCAGTCTGATGAATTTATTGGCAGCACGTGATGTGGCTATTATTTCTGATGAAGCCGGCACAACGCGCGATCTGCTTGAAGTGAAGCTAAATCTGAATGGCGTTGCAACTTATGTTACAGACACAGCCGGTATTCGGGAAACCTCCGGTAAAGTTGAACAGATTGGCATTCAGCGCGCTATGGATAAAGCTGCCGAAGCTGATTTGATTTTATACATAGAGGATATATCAAATCCCATCACGGTAGATATTTCTGAGTTCCAGACAGATATCTGGACTATTGGAAACAAAGCCGACCTTAAATCTGAAACCATACCAAACTATGATTATTTGATTTCGACCAAAAATAATGAAGGCATCAACAATCTTCTAAACAGGTTGAGTGCTTATATTTCAGAGAAAACAAAACTTCAAAACGATGTCGTTCCGACGCGCCGCAGACATATTGATTTATTAAATCAATGCAAATCTGAAATTGAGAAAGCCGTTAATTCGAAAACCCTACCACTGGAATTAAGAGCAGAAAATCTACGCATCGCCTCTCAGCACCTTGGAAAAATTACCGGCGATGTAGACGTAGAGGACATTCTCGATCTCGTATTCTCTCAATTCTGTATCGGAAAATGATTCACGTGAAACAAATTTCATGATATAGCCTGATTAACAATCAGAGATGTTTCACGTGAAACATTCTGTGGAATCTAAAAACACAATTTGACTCGACTGAATTATTCTGAGTCGACAGATTCCCGCTTCTGAAATTCTTGTACACTCTTGAGTTATGTGTTCCCTTTTCAGAGAGAACATGAGAATGATGATTCACGTGAAACCAAACAAGTTTTGGATATGATTATGACAGGTTTTTACGACGTCATTGTTATTGGTGGTGGTCATGCCGGTACAGAAGCTGCCGCAGCATCAGCAAGAACCGGCGCTAAAACTGCTTTAGTAACGCATCATTTTGATACGATCGGTGTTATGTCCTGTAATCCTGCTATTGGCGGATTAGGAAAGGGACAACTTGTCCGTGAAATTGATGCGCTTGATGGCTTGATGGGCAAAGCTGCCGATCAGGCAGGTATTCAGTTTCGTTTGTTGAACCGTCGTAAAGGTCCTGCTGTTCGTGGCCCGCGCACTCAGGCGGATCGCAAATTATACCGTCTGGCTATTCAAAGCTTCATCAGAGAACAGCAAAACCTGACTGTTATTGAAGGCGGTGCGGCAGATATTCTCGTTGAAGATGGTGTAGTCAAAGCTGTTCAACTCATGGATGGTACAATTATTAATTGTGCGTCTGTTGTGCTGACAAGCGGAACATTCTTGAATGGCCTTATTCATATTGGTGAGAAAACTATCCCTGCTGGACGCATGGGTGAAAAACCGGCACTGGGACTATCTGAACGTTTGATTGGTCTTGGCTTTGCTTTAGGTCGTTTGAAAACCGGTACGCCTTGCCGTATTGATGGCAAGACGATTGACTGGGCAAGTCTGGATAAACAATCAGCAGATGAAGATCCGGTTCCGTTTTCAATGATGACGGATAAGATCACAGTACCACAAATTGATTGCGGAATTACACGGACAACGGATGCGACGCATCAATTGATCCGTGATAACATCCATCGCTCGGCAATGTATTCAGGGAATATTGAAGGCATTGGCCCTCGTTATTGTCCGTCGATTGAGGATAAAATCGTCAAGTTCGGTGACCGTGACGGGCATCAGATTTTTCTTGAGCCGGAAGGTCTTGATGATGATACTGTTTATCCGAATGGTATTTCGACCAGCCTGCCGGAAGATGTGCAGCTTGATATTTTGAAAACCATACCCGGATTGGAGCATGCCAAGATGCTGCAGCCAGGCTATGCTATTGAATATGACTTTATTGATCCGCGCGAATTGCAGCGCAGCCTTGAAACTCGTCGGGTTAAAGGTCTGTTCTTAGCTGGCCAGATTAATGGTACAACCGGTTATGAAGAGGCCGGAGCACAAGGCTTACTCGCTGGCTTGAACGCTTCCAGACATGCCGGTGGCAGTGAGCCTGTTATTCTTCAGCGTACAGAAGCCTATATCGGTGTTATGATTGATGATCTGACAGCGCGTGGTGTTAGTGAACCATATCGCATGTTTACATCGCGTGCAGAATTCAGACTTTCACTTCGTGCAGATAATGCCGACAGTCGTTTAACGCCTTTGGGTGAAAACTGGGGGCTTATTGGTTCAGCGCGGCAAACACGCTTCAACGAGAGAAAACAAGAGCTGGATCAGGCGAGGGAGCTTGCTCAATCTTTGTCCATTACACCAAATGCTGCTGCTGGTTTTGGTTTGAATCTCAACAAAGATGGGATTCGTCGCACGCTTTATGATCTGCTTTCCTATCCGGATATTAATCTCGAGCGTCTCACAGAAGTCTGGCCGGAGCTTTCTGGTTTGTCTTCTGCGACAAAAGAGGCACTGGAAATTGAAGCGCAATATTCCGTTTATCTGGATCGCCAGACAGCCGATATTGCTGTGATGGAACGTGAAGAGCAGTTAATTATACCACGATCAATCCAGTTCTCGACAATTTCTGGTCTGTCCCTTGAATTGAAGCAAAAGCTTGAGAAGCGTCAGCCTTCAAATATTGCAGAAGCGCAAAGAATTGAGGGGATGACGCCTGCTGCGATCGCATTATTGATAACACATATCCGCAGACATGGTATTGCACAGGATATTTCGGGTAATTTGGCAAAACCAGCATGACAAAAGATAAATATTTTGATTCACTGAAACAAATATACCCATCTGTTTCACGTGAAACAGCCGATGATTTGATTGGTTTTGAAACGCTGTTCAAAAAATGGTCCAAAGCAATCAATCTGGCTTCGCCGAATACACTGGAAACACTGTGGGAACGACACATTCTTGATAGTGTTCAGCTTTTTAAACTGGCACCTCAAGCAAAGCAGTGGCTGGATTTAGGATCAGGCGGCGGTTTCCCAGGTGTGGTTTTGGCAATACTGCTGAAAGAAACCGGCGGTTCAATAAGACTGGTTGAGAGTAATAGTAAGAAATCAGCGTTTTTGAGAAATGCATTGGCTCAGTTCCAGACGCGCGGACAGGTTGTGAATGCCAGAATTGAAAGCTGTTATCAGCAAATTCAGGTTCCGGAAATCATCACTGCCAGAGCCTTGGCTTCGCTGGACAAGCTGTTTGAACTGACAGAACCGTGGATGACAAAAGGTGCTAAGGCTTTGTTTCAAAAAGGGCGGGACTATCAGCGTGAAATTGATGAAAGCCTGCTGAACTGGAAATTTGACCTTGTACGACATGGAAGCGCAATAGAAGCGGATTCAGTCATTCTGGAAATCAGTAATTTACAACGCCGTTGAATGGCAATGACATTGAATGAGCATTGAAAACGGAAGTTATTCGGGACAATTATTATGAATAACAGAACACGGATTATAACGATCGCGAACCAGAAAGGCGGAGTGGGAAAAACCACAACGGCTATTAATCTGGCGACTGCTTTGGCTGCAATCGGTGAAAATGTATTGATTGTTGATCTCGATCCGCAGGGCAATGCCAGTACCGGACTTGGAGTAGACCGTAAAAATCGTCCATTGTCATCTTATGATGTGCTGACGCAGAATGCTTCTGTGCCGGATGCAGCAATTGCGACTGATGTACCAAATCTTTATCTGGTTGCATCGACGCTGGATTTGCTCGGTATTGAAATGGAAATTTCCCATGCACCGGACAGAACCAGACGTTTGCGCGATGCACTGCGCTTTGATTCAGGTATTGCCGATCATTTCAGCTATATTCTGATTGATTGTCCGCCGTCACTCAATCTTCTGACATTGAATGCAATGGCTGCCGCAGACTCTGTTCTGGTGCCGTTGCAGTGTGAGTTTTTTGCTCTGGAGGGTCTGAGCCAGCTGCTCGAAACCGTCAATCAGGTACGCAATTCGCTTAATCCTGAATTGTCGATTCAGGGGGTTGTCCTGACTATGTATGACAGCCGAAACAATCTGGCCAATCAGGTTGTTGATGACGTGCGTGCCTTTATGGGCGAGAAGGTTTACCGGACTGTTATTCCGCGCAACGTGCGGGTATCGGAAGCACCGTCTCATGGTAAACCGGCTATTCTTTATGATCTGAAATGCGCGGGAAGTCAGGCCTATCTTCAGCTGGCATCCGAAGTGATCCAGCGGGAACGCCAGCTTCGTACCGCAGCATGAAACTGACTATTCGATTCGACTACGTAACAATTTGCAGAAAGCATTCAACTGATGAACGATGATCCTTCAAAAAAGCGTCTTGGTCGCGGTCTGGCAGCTCTGATTGGGGATATCGACCGGCCTGTGGAAGAACGCAAGGCACCGGTTCCGCATGAACGTTATGTGCCTATTGAATTTGTAAGCCGTAATCCGCGCAACCCGCGTCGCATTTTTACAGAGGCTGAACTCGAAGATCTGGCACAATCCATTCGTGAACATGGCATTGTGCAGCCGATTGTCGTGCGTCCGGCACCGGAAAATCGTGAGCATTTTGAGCTGATTGCCGGTGAACGCCGCTGGCGTGCGGCACAGCGTGCCGGTTTAACCGAAATTCCGGTTATTATGCGCGATGTGGATGATCGCGTTGCTCTTGAGCTGGCAATTATCGAAAACGTTCAGCGTGCTGATCTGAACCCTGTTGAAGAAGCAATGGGTTATCAGCTGCTGATTGATGAGCATGATTATACGCAGGCCGATCTGGCGCAGGTTATCGGCAAGAGCCGCAGTCATGTTGCAAATACGTTGCGTCTTCTTAAACTGCCGACAGAAGTGCAGGGACTGATCAATGATGGTGCTTTGACTGCCGGTCATGCGCGCACACTGATTACAATGGAAAATCCTCAGGCTGTTGCAGAACGCATCGTCAAAGAAGGTCTGTCAGTCCGTCAGGTTGAGGCTCTGTCTCAGGCTGAGAGCAAGGGTATTCCGGCGGTTAAGCCAGAACGTGCACCGGTAGAAAAAGATGCTGATACACGGGCATTAGAAAAGCTGCTTTCTGATGTAACCGGTATGAAAGTTGAAATTAATCATCGTGATCGTGGTGGCGAAGTTCGCATCCGTTATAGTTCTCTTGAACAATTGGATGAAATTTGCCGCCGCTTGCAAAGCTGATTTACTAAGAAATAAAAGAAAAGCCGGTCTGAGTACCGGCTTTTTTATTATGATGAAATCAACGTCTTTGTTTATTTCTTATTGCTTCTACTGTCAGAGCAATAAAAGCCTGTCTGATGATTGCTGTTGACAGGGTCGCATTCTGTCGGCTTTCAAGAACTGTGCGCTGAAGCCTGTCAGTCACCTTGTTGAGCGCTGCAACGCTCCAGAGTCCTAAAGCCGTCTCAACCAGCTTTTTACGGGCGAAGAAAATCGGTGGTTTTGCAGAATTGACAACAAGTCCTGCCGGTACATTTCCTGTTTCCATAGCATAGCGCAATGTCTGTAATTGGCTGAACTGGCGGATAGCCGAATTGACGAGCAGGAAAGGGTGGGTGCCGGTATTGACTACGCGGTCAAAGGCAATGTTGAACTTTGGCAGATCACCAATCAGAACAGCGTCGATCACCTCATCCTGAGAAAGAGCGGCGACATCGCCGACAGATTCCCGCACATCTTCAAGTTCAATACGCTGCTGGCCGCGCGCATAAAGGCAAAGCTTTTCAAGTTCACCGCGTGTGGCCAGACGGTCGCCACCAAGGCTCAGGCGCAGAAACTGACGGGCATCATTGGAAATTTGCAAATGATTGGCTTGCAACACATCGTCGATTAAACCGTCAATGCCGCGCGCATCATCGCTATAGCAGGGCAGAGCCATGGCTGTGGAGCCGTTTTCCACATTGGTGCGCAGTGCTGCACCTTTTTTCAGATCACCGGCCTCAACCAGAATATAGGTGTCCTGAGGTGGTTCTGAAATCAGGTTTTTAACGGCCTCAGCCAGATTTTTTTGTGCCGAAGCATTTTTAATCCAGATCAGACGATCTCCGCCGAACATGGAAATTGTTCTGGCTTCATCGATCAGGCGGGCAGGGTCTTTGTCTATTTCATCCGCTTCAATCCGTAAAACCGCAAACGGATCATCGAGAGGCAGGCCGGTCAATTTGGCGAATTTTGCGCCGCGCTCACTAACAAGACCTTTGTCGGGACCATAGAGCAAGACTACCGTTCCGGTTTGAGCCGGACGCGCGAGAAACCCGTCAACTTCATGTGCTTTTTTCTGTGCCATATGTCTGCTTACAACAAAGGCAGCTAAAGTGAAATCCGTGTTTCAGCTTTCAAATAAAAATGCCGCGGGATGAGCGCGGCATTTTCAAGTTTCAGATGACAGAGCTATTTATTGGATCAGCAATGCATCATCATCCAGTGTTTCACCACGTACTTTTTTGAACATATCAATCAAGTCTTTAACAGTGAGGTTCTTACGCTCATCGCCGGAAACATCGAGAATGATATTACCGCCATGCAGCATGATTGTACGGGTACCGTAATCAAGTGCCTGCTGCATGGAGTGGGTCACCATCATCGTCGTCAGCTTATTTTCACTGACCAACTTGGCTGTGAGTTTCATGATGAAATCTGCCATGCCCGGATCAAGCGCAGCCGTATGTTCATCAAGCAGCAAGACTTCAGATTTTGTCAGGGTGGCCATGATGAGAGACAGTGCCTGACGCTGACCACCGGAGAGCAGATCCATACGATCCTGCACACGGTTTTCCAGACCGAGATTAAGCCCTGCAATGCGTTCGCGGAACAGTTCACGACGCTTATGATTAAGCGCATGGGACAGGCCACGCTTTTGTCCGCGCATGGCTGCGAGGGCAAGGTTCTCTTCGATCGACAATGCACCGCAGCTGCCGGTCAGCGGGTCCTGAAACACGCGTGCTACCATGGAGGCACGGTCAGCGGTCGATTGTTTGGTGACATCTTTATTGCCGATCAGGATTTTTCCTTCAGAGGCCTGAACATCACCGGCGAGGGCACCGAGCAGGGTTGATTTACCTGCACCATTGGAACCGATTACAGTAACAAATGTGCCTTCTTCAATCTTCAGATTGATGCCGGAAAGTGCCTGTTTCTGCAGTGGTGTGCCACGTCCGAACACAACACCAAGATTTGAGACTTCAATCATTTGGAGGCTCCTCCGCGACGAAGGCGTGGCAGAATAAGTGCCAGTGTGACCAGTACGGCTGTTGCCAGATTAAGGTCAGACGCTTTGAGCCCGATGAAATCACTGCTCAGCGCCAGCTGGATGGCGATACGATAAAGTATGGAACCGATGATACAGCCGATCAGCGCCCAAAGCAAAAAGCGCGTGCGGAATAATGTTTCACCGATAATTACTGCGGCAAGACCGACAACAATTGTACCGACACCGGAGGTGACATCTGCAAAGCCGTTTGTCTGGGCAAATAATGCGCCGCCAAGAGCCACCAGAGCATTGGACATAGCCATGCCGAGATAAATCTGACGATCGGTTTTCACGCCCTGTGCGCGTGCCATACGCGCATTGGTACCGGTTGCACGCATGGCAAGACCGATATTGCTCTCCAGAAAACGCCAGATGAGCAGGGCGGCGATGATAACAAGAACGCCAACAAAAAGCGGACGCACATAATATTCAGGAACACCTAATCCATAAAAAGGTGAGATCATTGTATCCTGATTAATCAGAGCGACGTTCGGCTTGCCCATCACACGCAGATTGACTGAGAAAAGCGCAGTCATGGTAAGGATGGAGGCCAGAAGATTAAGGATGCCGAAGCGGATATTCAATGTTGCGGTTACAAGTCCGGCAACAGCGCCTGCCATCATGGCAATCAGCGCGGCAAGCCACGGATTAACACCGGCAATAATTAAAACAGCAGTAACAGCGGCGCCGAGTGGAAAGGAACCATCCACAGTCAGATCTGGAAAATCAAGCACACGAAACGACAGATATACGCCGAGGGCTACAAATGAAAAGACCAGACCTAATTCGACCGCACCCCAAAAAGCGATCAGACTCACAATAATGTTCCTTCGGCTTGTGCAGACGGCCGGCACTCTCAAACAGGTCAATCACAGTTCTGTTTTGACCGTCTGATAATACGGGGCAGCCTGCCTGTTGAAATCTGAGTATCTTTTGTTTTGCGGTCTGTGCCGGATTTAAAAGATACAAAGGAGATGATCCGGATATTGAGGTCTTAAAAATTGAACCCGAATATCCGGATGATGAAAAACCGGTAAAGCAGCTTTACCGGCTAGAGCATAATTCCTTAAACTTGAATCAGCTTAAGGTAAAATTATGCTCTAATTTTAAAGTGTTAGAGCGAGTTTTGTGTGCCAAGTCTGGCACACGGCGCTCTAGA
>NZ_ANNO01000005.1:2500-5236 GCF_000409565.1 Pseudochrobactrum sp. AO18b | reverse complement strand
CGCTGATGGATATTGATAATGAGAACAATCAAGTCGATCGAGCTATTAGTACCGGTCAGCTGCATGCATTACTGCACTTCCACATCCGGCCTATCAACGTGGTGGTCTTCCACGGCTCTGATAGGGAATACTCGTTTTAAGGTTAGTTTCCCGCTTAGATGCCTTCAGCGGTTATCTAGTCCGTATATAGCTACTCTGCTATGCCGTTGGCACGACAACAGATCCACCAGAGATACGTCCATCCCGGTCCTCTCGTACTAGGGACAGATCCTTTCAATATTCCTACACCCACGGCAGATAGGGACCGAACTGTCTCACGACGTTCTGAACCCAACTCACGTACCGCTTTAAATGGCGAACAGCCATACCCTTGGGACCTGCTCCAGCCCCAGGATGCGATGAGTCGACATCGAGGTGCCAAACAACCCCGTCGATATGGACTCTTGGGGGTCATCAGCCTGTTATCCCCGGCGTACCTTTTATCCGTTGAGCGATGGCCCTTCCACACGGGACCACCGGATCACTATGACCGACTTTCGTCTCTGCTCGACTTGTCTGTCTTGCAGTCAGGCGGGCTTATGCCATTGCACTCGACGAACGATTTCCGACCGTTCTGAGCCCACCATCGCGCGCCTCCGTTACTCTTTAGGAGGCGACCGCCCCAGTCAAACTACCCACCATACACGGTCCTGGACCCGGATATACGGGTCGCAGTTAGACATCTATGACGATAAGGGTGGTATTTCAAGGATGACTCCACGAAGGCTGGCGCCTCCGCTTCAAAGTCTACCACCTATCCTACACATGTCGCCACAAATGCCAGTGTAAAGCTATAGTAAAGGTGCACGGGGTCTTTCCGTCTAACCGCAGGAACCCCGCATCTTCACGGGGAATTCAATTTCACTGAGTCTGCGTTGGAGACAGCGGGGAAGTCGTTACGCCATTCGTGCAGGTCGGAACTTACCCGACAAGGAATTTCGCTACCTTAGGACCGTTATAGTTACGGCCGCCGTTTACTGGGGCTTCAATTCAAGGCTTGCACCTCTCCTCTTAACCTTCCAGCACCGGGCAGGCGTCAGACCCTATACGTCGTCTTGCGACTTCGCAGAGCCCTGTGTTTTTGGTAAACAGTCGCTACCCCCTGGTCTGTGCCACCCTCATCTGCTTGCGCAAACAAGGGTCACGCTTCTTCCGAAGTTACGCGTGCAATTTGCCGAGTTCCTTCAACGCAGTTCTCTCAAGCGCCTTGGTATACTCTACCAGTCCACCAGTGTCGGTTTAGGGTACGGTCTATATGTGGGAGCTATTTCCTGGAACCGCTTCGCTGCAAGATCAATCCAATAAGACCTTACAACACACGCGATCCGTCACTACCCACAGGCCCACGAATATTAACGTGGTTCCCATCGACTACGCCTTTCGGCCTCGCCTTAGGGGCCGGCTAACCCTGCTCAGATTAACTTTAAGCAGGAACCCTTGGACTTTCGGCGAGAGTGTCTCTCACACTCTTTATCGTTACTCATGTCAGCATTCTCACTTCTGATACCTCCAGGATCTCTCACGAGTATCCCTTCACAGGCTTACAGAACGCTCCGCTACCACGCACATACGTGCATCCACAGCTTCGGTGTATGGCTTTAGCCCCGGTACATTTTCGGCGCAAAGACCCTTATCTAGACCAGTGAGCTGTTACGCTTTCTTTAAATGATGGCTGCTTCTAAGCCAACATCCTGGTTGTTTTGGGATCCTCACATCCTTTCCCACTTAGCCATAACTTAGGGACCTTAGATGGTGGTCAGGGTTGTTGCCCTCTTCACGACGGACGTTAGCACCCGCCGTGTGTCTGCTGGGTAGTACTCTCAGGTATTCGGAGTTTGATTGAGATCAGTAAGACGGTGAGTCCCCATTACCCATTCAGTGCTCTACCCCCTGAGGTATTCGCCCAACGCTCTACCTAAATAGATTTCGCGGAGAACCAGCTATCTCCGAGTTTGATTGGCCTTTCACCCCTAGCCACAAGTCATCCCAATCTATTGCAACAGATATGGGTTCGGTCCTCCAGTTGGTGTTACCCAACCTTCAACCTGCTCATGGCTAGATCACTCGGTTTCGGGTCTAATCCGACGAACTGAACGCCCTGTTCAGACTCGCTTTCGCTACGCCTACACCTACCGGCTTAAGCTTGCTCGTCAGACTAAGTCGCTGACCCATTATACAAAAGGTACGCTGTCACCCAGAACGAATCTTGGGCTCCAACTGTTTGTAGGCAACCGGTTTCAGGTTCTCTTTCACTCCCCTTGTCGGGGTGCTTTTCACCTTTCCCTCACGGTACTTGTTCGCTATCGGTCATGCACGAGTACTTAGGCTTGGAGAGTGGTCTCCCCATGTTCAGACAGGATTTCACGTGTCCCGCCCTACTCAAGGACTACAAAGAGCATTACGCATACGGGGCTATCACCCACTACGGCAAACCTTTCCAGGTTCTTCTGCTTGTCTCTTTATAGCCACTGGCCTGGTCCGCGTTCGCTCGCCACTACTTGCGGAGTCTCGGTTGATGTCCTTTCCTGCAGGTACTTAGATGTTTCAGTTCCCTGCGTTCGCCTCTTACACCCTATTTTATTCAGATGCAGATACCTTATTAACAATACCTAGAAATCTAAACAGATCCGAAGATCTGCTTAAACTTTCTAGGTATTTAAGGTGGGTTGCCCCATTCGGAAATCGTCGGATCAAAGG
>NZ_ANNO01000004.1:0-1684 GCF_000409565.1 Pseudochrobactrum sp. AO18b | reverse complement strand
CGCTGAAGAAATTCAGCGGCGTTTTGCTATAAAAGTCACAGCGTAGATTTATAAACGTTAAATTATCATATAAATTAAAATCTTGTTAAATATAACAGCTGATATGAGTAAACATTAAACATATCAATTAAGAACCAAGGAGATAATCATGGTTCTTAAATCAAATAAATATTACGCATTAATTTTATCTACAACGATATTATATTCCCAACCAAGTATTTTACATGCAGCAGAATACACTTGGAGCGGAACAGTTAACACAAACTGGTTTGAGACAAGTAACTGGGCGAAAGGCAACGGGGCCGAGGTCAATGGCATACCAGGAGAGGCCGACAGGGTAATATTTAGTAAATCTGCTATTTTCGCCCCATCAATTACATCTGGTAATAACACCACAATAAATCAATTAAGTTTTGGTGCAACAACCAGCACAGACTCTCCAAAGTTAAATATTGATGGAGGAACACTCAATGTAATAGAATTCGTTCTGCTTGAAAAAGCAGAAACTGGAAATACAATAAGCATTTCCAGCAACGGAAAACTTTCAATCGGCGGAAACTTAAATCATGGATACAATCCAGGTCCAACTAAGATTGTACTGCAATCTGGCGCAAGTTTAATCCAAACCAACACAAATTCCATATTTTCAACAGGTGAAGATTACGCATCCTCATTGCAAATTTTTGCGAAAGATTCAGGAACTCAGGCAACCCTTGGCCAAACAACCTTCGCAAATAAAGGCTTTACGAGTCTACATATCACTGAGGGCGCTCAAATTTTTACTGAAAATTTGACTTTAGCCAAAATTCAAAACTCCGATTTTGAAGCAACAATATCGGATGCAGACAGCAAATTATTATCACGTGACAATGTTATCTTAGCTGAAGGTGGTGACGCCACAATCACCCTTCTAAACAATGCAACATTGCAAACGGCCAATAAGATTATTATCGCCCAAAAACCTGGCTCAAAAGGAACAATTAACATTGGTAGCAACACCCAGTCAGGCGGTCAATTTATTGCCAATTCAATAGAAACAGGAGAGGGGATAGCGTTAATAAATTTCTTCAACACAAATGGAGTGTACAATTTAAATAGCAACATTACAGGAAGAGGGGAAATATACGTATTTAACAACTCCTACATACATACCGGATCACAAAAAAATATATTAACCATTGAGAATAAAGTATTTCTACGAGACACATCTACACTATCAGGATTTGTAAATATTTCAGATATCTCTAGTGATGCAACTTTATCACCGGGTGACAGCTCAAATTTTTTTGAAATGAAAATCAATGGAAGTTACATTGGTAATGAAAACAGTAAAATTGTTATTGATGTAAATTTAGATGATGACTACTCCTTCACTGACAAAATAAATATTACCGGAATTACATTAGGCTCATCAGCTATAATAGTACAAAATAAATATGGAAACGGTGCCTCCACTGTCAACGGCATTCAGATCATTGAAGTAGACGGGCAGTCAGACGCTACGATGTTTCTGGGTAATCCTGATTACACCACATCCGATGAAAAAGATGCCATTATCGCTGGCGCTTATGCCTATACGCTCGAAAAAGGCCTCCCTTCAACAGATGACGGTAACTGGTATTTACGCAGCTCTATTGTTTCTCCACCATCCCCCCCGGGGCCTCCTGTTCCACCAGGCCCGCCA
>NZ_ANNO01000003.1:0-2821 GCF_000409565.1 Pseudochrobactrum sp. AO18b | reverse complement strand
CATTATTGCCGGTGTGGTTGCCGACCAGCGCGTGCTGGATCCGATGATCCGTCAGTCGCTGACCGAAGACTGGCCGCTGTCGCGCCTTGATTCGACCCTGCGTGCGATTTTGCGTGCGGGTATCTGGGAATTGCGCACTAAAAAAGAAGTGCCGACAGCCGTTATCGTCTCGGAATATGTAGATATTGCCAAGGCTTTTTACGAAGAAGACGAGCCGAAACTCGTCAATGCTGTGCTGGATCGTCTGGCATTCGAAATTCGTGGCGAGAGCCGCGGAACCAGAAAAACGCCGCGCTGACGGTGTTTGGCAGAGGTGATTGCCTTTGCGATGCATTTTAAAGCCATCAGAGCCGGTACAATATTGTGCCGGCTTTTTTATATTGCCGGTACTTGCGCTGTTACCGTTTTTAAAACAGGCACTTGACCTTTGTTACAGGCTTTCGCATCCTGCGCACAGAATACCGGAAGACAAGCCTGAAGCATGCTGATCAGACAGATGCTGAACGAAACATAATCCTGAAGACTGAGAGATTTCAGAGCGGGATTATGGGGTAAATCAAACTGCCGGACTCTGAACTGAAATAACTGCCCTCTGTTGCTGTCTGAACAGACTGTGAGCATTTTCAGAAGCGCACTCCGCGCTTTAAATGACTGCTGTACCTTGCTCCATGCCGTCCTCCGTTATCGGGAGATAATCCGGTTCTCATTCCGGAATTATAAAGGCCGAAGAATAAGGGGAATACGCATGGCAGTTCTCATACTCATTCTTATTTGTGGCATTCTCGCACTTCTCTATGCAGGCTGGGCAATCCGCTCGGTGCTGGCATCGGATGCGGGTAATGCGCGGATGCAGGAAATTGCAGGGGCAATCCGCGAGGGTGCACAAGCCTATCTTGCACGCCAATATATGACGATCTTTTTCGTTGGTGCAGTGGTCTTTCTCATTACATGGTGGTTGCTGGGCGCTTATGCGGCTTTCGGCTTTCTGATCGGGGCGGTTCTGTCCGGCGTGGCCGGTTTTATCGGTATGCATGTCTCCGTGCGCGCCAATGTGCGTACAGCACAGGCGGCATCGATGAGTTTGGCAGGTGGGCTGGAGATAGCGTTTCGCGCCGGTGCAGTCACAGGCATGCTGGTGGCAGGTTTGGCGCTGCTTGGCGTTGCCGGTTATTACACATGGCTCACAGTAATAATGGGCTATGCTTCCGGTGACCGTGTGGTGATTGATGCCTTGGTAGCACTTGGCTTCGGTGCTTCGCTGATTTCCATCTTTGCGCGTCTTGGTGGCGGTATTTTTACCAAGGGGGCCGATGTCGGCGGTGATCTGGTCGGCAAGGTTGAAGCCGGTATTCCTGAAGATGATCCGCGCAATCCGGCAACCATTGCCGATAATGTCGGCGATAATGTTGGTGACTGCGCCGGTATGGCTGCTGATTTGTTTGAGACCTATGCGGTGACCGTGGTGGCAACCATGGTGCTGGCGGCGATCTTCTTTGCCGGTACGCCATTGCTGCCAGTAATCATTCTCTATCCGCTGGCTATTTGCGGGCTTTGCATTCTCACATCCGTTGCCGGTACATTCTTTGTGCGGCTTGGCACGGATAACTCCATTATGGGGGCTTTGTATAAGGGATTGATTGCGACCGGCTTGTTGTCTGTGGTGGGGCTTGCAGTAGCAACCACGCTGACCATCGGCTGGGGTGAGGTCGGTACTGTTGCCGGTATTTCCATCACCGGTACAAACCTGTTCATTTGCGGGCTGATTGGTCTGATTGTCACCGGTCTGATCGTGGTGATTACGGAATATTATACCGGAACCAACAAGCGTCCGGTTAATTCGATTGCGCAGGCCTCCGTCAGCGGACATGGCACTAATGTCATTCAGGGGCTGGCTGTATCGCTGGAATCAACGGCATTGCCAGCGATTGTCATCGTATTCGGTATCATTACCACCTATCAGCTGGCCGGATTGTTCGGCACAGCGATTGCAGTGACAGCGATGCTCGGCATTGCCGGTATGATCGTGGCACTCGACGCCTTTGGCCCTGTAACCGATAATGCCGGTGGTATTGCGGAAATGGCGGGGCTTGATCCGGAAGTGCGCAAGGCAACAGATGCACTGGATGCGGTAGGCAATACCACCAAGGCAGTAACCAAGGGCTATGCGATTGGCTCGGCCGGTCTTGGTGCTTTGGTGCTGTTTGCAGCCTATTCGAATGATTTGGCATTCTTTGCAGCAAATAGTCAGAATTATCCGTATTTCAGCGATATGGGGCCAGTCTCTTTTGATCTCTCCAACCCTTATGTGGTGGCAGGGCTGATCTTTGGCGGTCTGATTCCCTACTTATTTGGCGGTATCGCTATGACGGCAGTCGGACGTGCTGCTGGATCGGTGGTGCAGGAAGTGCGCCGTCAGTTCCGTGAAAAGCCGGGTATTATGAGTGGTACGGAACGGCCGGACTATGCCCGTGCGGTGGATATTCTGACCAAAGCTGCGATCCGCGAGATGATTATCCCGTCATTGCTGCCGGTACTGGCGCCATTGGTGGTTTATTTCGGCGTATTGCTGATTTCCGGCTCCAAGGCTTCCGCTTTTGCGGCGCTCGGTGCTTCTCTGCTCGGCGTGATCGTCAACGGATTGTTTGTGGCGATTTCCATGACTTCCGGCGGTGGCGCATGGGATAATGCCAAGAAGAGCTTTGAAGATGGCTTCACTGATGCCGATGGTGTGAAGCATATGAAGGGCTCGGAAGCGCATAAGGCTTCGGTCACCGGTGATACTGTCGGCGATCCTTATAAGGATACGGCAGGGCCGGCGGGC
>NZ_ANNO01000002.1:0-16519 GCF_000409565.1 Pseudochrobactrum sp. AO18b | reverse complement strand
GTCTTTTTCAAAACTATAGCACAAGCTGATCTTACAGATCGTCTTCTTCGTCTTCCGGTGCGCTCTTCATTGAAGAAAGCTTGGCGAAGACTTTATCCGCATCCAGCTCATCCGATTCGTCATTGCGGCTGTAATCCAGATTTTCTGTTGCCGATGCCGGCAGCAATGTATCACCGGATTCTGGCTCAATCGGACGATTGCGGGCTGCGCGGTCAACTTCGATATCCAGATCAATCTGCGAGCAGAGACCCAATGTTACCGGATCCATCGGCTGAAGGTTAGCCGAGTTCCAGTGAGTGCGGTCGCGAATCTGTTCGATGGTCGATTTGGTAGTGCCGATCAGACGGGAAATCTGGGCATCTTTCAGTTCCGGATGGTTACGCACCAGCCAGAGAATCGCATTCGGACGATCCTGACGCTTGGACAAAGGCGTATAACGCGGGCCTTTACGTTTGGCTTCCGGTACACGCACTTTTGGTTCGGACAGTTTCAGACGGTAATTAATGTCTTTCTCAGCCCGTGCGATTTCTTCACGGGAAAGCTGGCCGGTGATAACCGGATCAAGACCCTTGATACCCTGTGCAGCTTCACCATCCGCAATCGCTTTCACTTCAAGCACATGCAGCTTGCAGAAAGTTGCAATCTGGTCAAAAGACAGAGCAGTATTATCGACAAGCCATACGGCTGTTGCCTTAGGCATAAGAAGCTGAGTGGCCATAAGATATAATCCTCTCGTTCGCCCGCTCCGGTAGCGCGGGACGTGGGGTAAACCACAATTTCCGGGAATTCGTTCCCTCTATAACCAAATTTTACACAATGAGCAAGAAAACCCTGCACAGGAATTCAGCGCATTTGTAACTCACTCCCCCTGTTTGCAGGGAGATTTCGGTTATGGCGTGCCGAAAATGGTGTTTTTTGAGAACCGGAGCGGAGTGTAGCATTGAGCATTTCCAGCAAAAGTGCATAGCGGTTTTGCGTAGGACAATGCGACAAAACAAAAAACAAAGCGGTTCCACCAATTCCTTTTAAACCGGAACCGCTCCAGTACATGAGCACCGGACTCACAGAAAAACGCCATTTGCAGGCCGCCAGAGGCGAAATATCAACCGACGTCGAGGACGATTTTACCGATATGATTGCCCTCTTCCATGCGTTCATGGGCACGCCAGGCATCTTTCAGCGGGTAGATCATATCCATCACCGGAGAAATCGTGCGGCTGGCGAGCAACGGCCAGACCTTTGATTCCAGATCCGCTGCAATCTGCGCTTTGAAAGCCACATCACGCGCACGCAGGGTCGAACCGGTATGGGTCAGACGCTTGGTCATCAGCTTGGCAAAATTGGCTTTCGCCTTGGCTCCGCCGAGAAAGGCGATCTGTACAATGCGCCCTTCAACCGCCGCCGCATCATAATTACGGTCAACATAATCCCCGCCAACCATATCAAGAATAACATCTGCACCCTTGTTATTGGTGGTAGCTTTAACCTGCTCGACAAAATCCTGCTCACGATAATTAATCGCAACATCCGCCCCGATCTTCAGACAGGCGGAGCATTTTTCCGCAGAGCCTGCTGTTACGATCACTTTGGCACCCAGCGCTTTACCAAGCTGAATTGCCGTTGTGCCGATACCGGAACTGCCGCCGTGAATCAGCAATGTCTCACCGGCCTGCAACTGCCCGCGCTGCACCGCATTGTGCCAGACGGTAAAAAGTGTTTCCGGCAGAGCCGCCGCCTCCACATAACCATAACCGGATGGCAGCGGTAGCGCATTGCCTTCACAAACCACGGCATATTCAGCATAACCGCCGCCTGCCAAAAGGGCAGTCACCGCATCACCGGCCTTATAACGCTGCACATCTGTGCCAATAGCCACCACATCACCGGCCACTTCCAGCCCCGGCAAATCTGAAGCACCGGCAGGCGGCGGATAATGCCCCTGTCGTTGCAGCACATCAGGACGGTTCACACCGGCAGCTTTCACACGGATCAAAATTTCGCCTTTACCCGGATGCGGCACGGCACGCTTGACTGGTTTCAGTACCGATGGCGCACCGGCCTGTTCAATCGCAATTGCCATCATCTGGGAAGCAAGTTCCGTTGTCATATCCGCTCCTTAAATTCTCTGATCCGCCCAAAGCGCTTTCCCTGATCTAGTGGTCAGATTACGACATTTGCGCCCGTTCGTGACAGGTGCAGAGCAAATGTCGCAATCAAAAAGACCACTAGCAACTAAATAATGCTAGTGGATTTTTCGAATTTGCCGTTTGAAACAACATTTGTGTCGACGGGAGCTCAAACGGCAAATTCAATCCACTAGCCATATTATGCAGAAAAAATGCAATCCATAAAAATCATATCGCTAATGATGCAGGTTTATGAGATGCTGAAAACTTATGTGGCCTGCCCGCCCTGAATTTAAAGGCAAACAGGTCACGAATATTGCGAACCATATTGAAAGCTGCCGTGGACAGGCTGCAGCAGGAAGTGAGGAAAACGCCATGTTCTTTGATGATAATGCGCAGGAGACAACAACCTATAATCACCATATCGGTGAGGATGTGACCCTGCTTTCAGCGGCTGAAATCGACAATCGTATTGCCTTGCTTAAAGCGGAAATCCGCCGGTTGGAAACCGATCGCAATGACAGAAATCGCAGCCGCGCGGCCGCAGAGGCACTGTTTCGCCTGTAAGCCTTTGCTATTTCCGGATACACCACAGTTTCAGAACCTCTGCTCTCAAACAGGCGGGGGTTCTTTTTATTTTACCTGACACAATATCTCATCAATACAAAGCCTTGCACTCTTCCAAGTGATAGGTCAGCATGGTTACACTCAATCTGTCCGAAGCGGCAATTTCACCTTGCAGTTTCGGACGAACAGGTTTCAAGATCAGAAAACTGTAAAACAGCCTGCAATAGAATAAAGGATTCTGCGTGTTCCGTTCCTATGTCCAGATTTTCGCACTGCTTTGCGGCACCGCTTTTCTGCTGATCGGTTCAGGTCTGCACGGTCTTTTATTGCCACTGCGCGGAAATGTGGAAGGTTTCTCGGTTACGGCTCTGGGTCTGATCGGTACGACATGGGCAGGCGGTTTCGTTGCTGGCTGTATTTTTGCGCCGCGTCTAGTGCGCCGTGCCGGACATGTACGGGCTTTCGGCTTTTTCGCATCCACTGCGGCAATTGTGGTTTTGCTGACCGGCCTGATGGTTGACGCTTCAATCTGGGTGGTTCTGCGCGCCATTACCGGTTTTGCGATGGCCGGTATTTTCATGGTCATTGAAAGCTGGCTGAATGAAAAAGCCACCAATGAAACACGCGGTAAAATTTTCGGCCTCTATATGATGGTCAACTACGGTGCCGTCATGACCGGCCAGATGCTGGTGATTACCGGCGATGTCGAAGGCAGTTCGCTGTTCATGATTGCCGCGATCTTCTTCTGCCTTGCGCTGCTGCCAACCGCAGCTTCCAAAGCATCTTCGCCACGCCCGCTGACCGAAGTGCAGCTTGATCTGAAAAAGCTTTATGCCAATTCACCGGTTGCCTTTGTCAGCGTGATCCTAATCGGCATTGCCAATGGTGCATGGGGTACACTCGGTGCGGTTTTCGGCTCGCTCAGCGGTATTGATAAAACCACAATCGCGCTGATGGTCAGCTTTACCATTGCTGCCGGTGCATTAATGCAAATCCCTGTCGGACGCTTTTCCGACCGTATCGACCGCCGCTATGTCATGGCCAGCGTGGCCGGTTCTGCCGCTCTTATCGGTTTTCTGATTTTTGCCATCGCACCAACCAACGGCACACTCATTCTGGTCATGACTGCGCTTTACGGCTCGCTTGCTTATGCGATTTATCCGGTTGCCGTTGCTCACGCCAATGACCACGCAACACCTGAAACTTTCGTCAAGGTTTCCGGCGGGTTACTGCTGCTTTATGGTTTCGGCACCATGCTCGGGCCACTGATTGCTGCGGAAGCGATGAATAATTTGTGGCCTTCCGGCCTGTTTCTGGTGACAGCGGTCTCGCATATTGCCATTGCCGGTTATGCTATTCTGCGCTCGCGTAAACGCGCCTCGCCGCTGCCTTCCGAAAAAGAGCAGTTCCAGAGCATGGCTGCGGAACGCCCTGCCACACAGGAAAGTGTGCTGCTTGATCCGCGCTCTGAGGCGGCACAGGAAGATAAATCCGCCCCTGTACCGGAACCGGCAAAATCAGAGAACTGACACACGGGTAGTTAGCTCTTTTACCCAATATAGCTATTTACGGGCATGGAGCGCTGCCTGCATCAGCCTGCGGAATTTCGGACATTCCGTATGGGTTTCTGCAGGGCATTTAGCCACATGCCGCAAGGCCTTGCTGAGTGTTGCTAACTGACGGATCTGCAAATCCAGCTGGTCTGCCCGCTGATGCAATGCCTGTCGCGGCAGATCAGCCGAACCGTCTTTTCCGAACATGCCTTTCATCTCGGACAGTGGAAAACCCGCTATCTTCCCCAGCGAAATCAAAGCCAGTTGCTGCAGCACTTCCGGTGCATATTGACGGCGTAAACCATGGCGGCTGAAAGATTCAATCAGGCCGATCTCCTCATAATAACGGAGTGCGAAAGCTGACACTCCGCTCTTCTCCGCCAGCACACCTATATCAAGAAGTTTCATACTTGACCTCAAGTTGACTTGAAGTGGCAATGTAACGGCGACTCAAACAAGCCACAAGAGGAACAGCTGTGGGTTTCGCCCTCTCTGATACTTCTCCTCGCCTAGCAATCCTTGCTCTTTCAGACTCCATGCTGCTGGCCTCCATGGCCGTGAGCATCACCGCTGTCGCATTACCGGCGCTCAGCAGAACATTGGATGCTCCTGTGTCTGCGGTTCAATGGATTGTGCTGATTTACCTGTTGTCCGTCACAATAGTGATTGTGCTGGCGGGGCGTTGTGCCGACCTGTTCGGCCAGCGTTTTATCCTGCTGACCGGCCTGATAATCTTTACAATCAGTTCGCTGCTTTGCGCCGCAGCGCCAAATCTCACACTGCTCATTACAGCCAGAGTGATACAGGGCATAGGCGGCGCCATTCTCATGGCATTACCGGTCTCAATCATAAGAGGCATGGTTTCCGGCGAACAGACAGGCTCCGCCATGGGGCTTCTCGGTTCCATGTCAGCAATCGGAACCGCGCTTGGCCCTGCTCTCGGAGGCATTCTGATTGCTGTCTTTGGCTGGCGTTCCGCCTTTATCCTGCTGGCAATATCCGGTTTTTTCTTGCTGGTTCCGGCTATCAAAGCGATACCGGCATCACCGCCAAATCATAAAACCAGCCGCTCGCTGGATCTGTCAGGCGCGACCCTACTGGCTATTGTGCTGTTTCTCTATGCAGTGATTACGACCGGAAATAAAAACGGACTGAACTGGGATATGGCTGTCACCATTCCGGCGGTTCTGGTTGCCCTGATAATTTTTGTGGGTATTGAAAGCCGGTCTTCTTCGCCGCTGGTGCCTCTGTCACTCTTGCGCAATCCTGTTATCAGCGCCTCGCTGATA
Organism: Pseudochrobactrum sp. AO18b; assembly: GCF_000409565.1. Taxonomy (NCBI): domain Bacteria; kingdom Pseudomonadati; phylum Pseudomonadota; class Alphaproteobacteria; order Hyphomicrobiales; family Brucellaceae; genus Pseudochrobactrum; species Pseudochrobactrum sp. AO18b. The sequence goes on along the minus strand of NZ_ANNO01000002.1, from coordinate 10,984 downwards.
ACCAATCTGCTCATCAGCTCAGTGATGATGGCAATGCTGGTGATCGGGCCATTCTTCTTGTCATTCGGCCTGCTGCTGGGGGAAGCGACAACAGGACTGGTTGTCGCTGTCGGCCCTGTTGTTGCGGCGCTGGCCGGTATCCCTGCCGGACGCATTACAGACCGGTTTGGTATAAGACGCGCGCTGGCTTACGGACTGGCTGTCATGAGCATTGCACTCATCTGCATGGCCTTACTGCCCGTCAGGTTCGGAACGGCAGGATATATTTTATCGCTGATAATGCTGACACCGTGTTTTCAGCTGTTTCTGGCCGCCAATAATACAGCCATCATGCTTGCAGCACCCGAAAACCAGCGCGGTATCTTGTCCGGATTGCTGGGCCTGTCGCGCAATCTGGGACTGATGACCGGCGCATCTGTCATGGCCACAATATTTGTTACCGCACTGGGACAGGAAGAGCTTGTTCATGCAGCTGCAAAATCCGTCGGATTTGCCTTTACTGTCACCTTGCTGACGGCAGCAGGACTTGCACTGCTTTCGTTGATAATCACGCTCATCAGCATAAAAAAATAAATCCGGTGCGGGCCTGATATCCGGCCTGCACCTCATCTTTCAGAGCCTGCCCATCCGGCGGTTCTGTCTGAAACTGTGCTTTACAGTTTAGCGTAGTTAATGTCGGGTGACTTGGGTCCTAAGCTTTTCTATCTGTTCCTTCAGATACAGCTTTTTGCGTTTAAGATCGGCGATCGTCAGCGTATCAGTAGCTGGCAATGCTGCGGCGTCGGAAATTTCCTTTTCCAGTGCATCATGCTTCTTTTCCAGTGAGGCAAGATGGGATTCAAGTGCCATTATTGCTTCTCCTTTATATTTACGCGTCACTCTCATTTTGTCAGCGGATCAGGCTCCAAGACCCGTTCGGTCTGCAGGAACCTGCTTGTGACAGTTCCCAGCCTCGAACCAGACTATGACAAAACAATGACAGTCTTGCATGAGATGTGATTAATGTCGAATTCATATTTGGCACATTTCAACTTTGCCAAATTTGTGCTACGGCAAAGCTGAAAAAGGGCGGATTATACTGACCTGCGGTGCTTCTGTGAAAATCGCAACCCATATTGGTGCGCGATAAATGCAGATGTTTGCGGTTCTGTTCTCGCTGTGAAGACAAGATCAGATGGAATATGCCATGGCCGATCAGGAACAAGCCGAAATTCGCCTCTCCGTTGCACGGTTGCGCCAGGAACACACGGATTTTGATCTTGCCATTAATGCGATGATGCAGACCGGTTGTAACCAGCTCAGCATTCAGCGCATGAAAAAGAAAAAACTCGCGATCAAGGATCAGCTGAGCAAGCTGGAAGATAAAATCATTCCGGATATTATTGCCTGAGTTCGGCACCAAAACCGAGTCGATTACTTTACATTCTCACCGCAAATAAAAGACCGGCAGACTTTTACGAAGCCTGACCGATTTTTTATTTTTTAAATCCAGCACCTGACAGGACATTTCATGGCAGATAACACACCAACTTCCCCGAAAGTCGCCATCATTATGGGCAGCCAGTCCGACTGGCCAACCATGCGCAATGCGGCGCAGGCACTGGATACGCTGGGGGTTGCTTATGATGCCCGTATTATTTCTGCGCACCGCACGCCGGATCGCATGGTTGAATTTGCCAAAACGGCACGCGATCAGGGCTTTCATGTGATTATCGCCGGTGCAGGCGGTGCCGCCCATCTGCCGGGTATGGTTGCATCCATGACGCCGCTGCCGGTCTTTGGTGTGCCGGTACAGTCCAAAGCGCTGTCGGGTCAGGACTCGCTGCTTTCCATCGTCCAGATGCCTGCGGGTATTCCTGTCGGCACAGTAGCCATCGGCAATGCCGGTGCCACCAATGCTGCACTGCTTGCCGCTGCAGTTCTGGCACTGCATGACAAGCCGCTGGCAGACCGTCTGGATGCCTATCGCAAAGCCCAGACCGATGCCGTGGCTGCCGCCCCGAAAGATGAGGGCTGAGCCATGCTGCAAGCAGGATCAACAATCGGAATTATCGGCGGCGGTCAGCTTGGCCGTATGCTGGCCATGGCGGCAGCGCGCCTGAGCTTCAAAACCATTATTCTGGAACCGCAGGCGGATTGCCCTGCCGCACAGGTCGCCAATCGTCAGATCGTGGCTGCCTATGATGATCGCGCCGCCTTGCTGGAACTGGCTGAAGCCTGCGATGTTATCACTTATGAGTTTGAAAATGTGCCGGTAGAAGCCGCACAGTTTCTGGCAACAAAAAACATTGTCTCCCCGCCACCGCTGGCTCTGGAAATTTCTCAGGACCGCGTTGCCGAGAAACAGTTTCTCAATGAGAGCGGTATTGCCACCGCACCATGGCGTGTGGTTGACGATGTGCAGGATCTGGTCGCAGCGCTTGGCGCGCTGAACGAGCGCGGCATTCTGAAAACCCGCCGTTTCGGCTATGACGGCAAAGGTCAGGTGCGCCTGAACAGCCTCGATAATGACGCTGCGGCGGAAGCCATTGCTGCCATTAAAAATGCTCCGGCAATTCTTGAAGGCTTTGTGGAATTTACCCGTGAAGTTTCTGTCATTGCCGCACGCGACAAGGCAGGCAATGTCCGCCTTTATGACATTGCAGAAAATGTTCACAAGAACGGCATTCTCGATACCTCAACCATACCGGCATCAATCAGCTCTGAAACCGCAGCCGCCTGCACCGAGGCCGCACAGAAGCTGCTTCACGCGCTGGATTATGTTGGTGTGCTCGGCTTTGAATTTTTCGTTCTGCCGGACGGTTCTGTCGTTGCCAACGAATTTGCACCGCGTGTGCATAATTCCGGTCACTGGACAGAAGCGGCCTGTGCTGTTTCGCAATTTGAGCAGCATATCCGTGCTGTGGCCGGCCTGCCGCTCGGTGATCCGCGACGTCACAGTGACTGCGTTATGGAAAACCTGATCGGTGATGATGTGCTCAAAGTTCCGGCGATTCTGGCAGAATCGGATGCGGTACTGCATCTCTATGGCAAGGCCGAAGCACGTGAGGGACGCAAAATGGGGCATGTCACACGCATTAAAAACGGAAAATAACACCGTTTTGCGGGTTCCATGCGCATCAATGGTTGACAATTGACCCATTCATTGACTATTTCACCTCAACCATTCAAACGTGCTCTTTGGCTCGCTCTGAAACATGCTCCCAAATACGGGAAACGGTTTTGGGAACAAGGCATGTATAGAAACAAAGAGCTGGAACGAGCGCAGCGTTTCTAATGAAATGAGACACGTTCCAGGAATATGCCCAATTCGGGCCAAACACATTGGTGAGTAACATGAAGATCAAGAATTCGCTTAAAGCGCTCAAAGGCCGTCATCGTGACTGCCAGCTGGTTCGTCGTAAGGGCCGCGTATACATCATCAACAAAACTGCTCCTCGCTTTAAAGCCCGCCAAGGTTAATCTTGGGGTAATAAGCTGAGTGAGACAACTCTGAGAGTTGTTTCAGACAGTAAGTTGTAGAGAATTTTAACAGCGCCGGTATTAATTTACCGGCGCTGTTTTTATGCCTTTAATCAGCCGGTTTCTGCTTTATGATAGCACTATGACCAAGACACGCAGCTCCCTCACCGTTTCTCTGATATCAGCCCTGATGATCACGGGCGCTGCGGGCTTTGCTGCGGCAGAAGATATCAGTGCTACCGGCAAAACAGAGCCGCAGCCCATGCCGCCTGCCGTAACCATACCTGAAGCTCCGACACCGGCACCAATCAACAACACGGCGGCAAAACCCAAAGAAAAACCGAAAAATCCCGATGTGGAAATGGCAGGACCGCTCACAGAAACCCGCCGGAAAGAACAGGAGCAACTGTTCACGGATTTGCGTAAAGCATCCACACCGGAGAAGTCCCATGCCATAGCCAGCCGCCTGCGCCAGAGCTTTGTGCGCACCGGCAGCGATAGTCTGGATCTGATGCTGCGCTGGGCAGAAACAGCCCTCAACCAGTCACGCGATGCGGAAGCGCAGGATTATATTGATGAGGTGATGGCACAGCGCCCTGATAATGCAACGGTCTGGCAATTGCGCGCCCGCTTGCATCTGCGCCGCAACGAGCTGGCTCCTGCCCTCAATGACATCAGACAGGCAATGATTTTAGAGCCGCGCAATTTTGATGTTCTCATCAATTATGCAACTTTGCTGCGCGAAACCGGAAACCGCAAAGGTGCCCTCCGGCTTTATGAACAGGCTTTGAGTGTTTATCCGATGATGAAAGAAGCGCAGGATGAAATGCTGAAGCTCACGGAAGCTGACAGCGATACCGCCCTCTGAACCCGCAATTAGAGCGACCTTGTGTAGTGCCAAGTCTGGCACACGGCGCTCTAAAAGCCCCTTACGGGGCTTTTAGCTTATTCGCTGATGATTTTCACACGGTCGCCCGCAGAAACCGTACCGCCGCTCGGCAGAGCATTCAGAAGGCGGAAGAGATCAAGCTTGCGATCAGTTCCCTGCATCCGGTTGGCCAGCGAGCCGAGCGTATCTCCGGCTTTCACACTGATCACGCGGATGCGCAGCGGTTTCGCTGCAGCCTGCTCGGCTGGTGTCAGCACGCGGAAGCTTTGTGTGGTTGCCTGTGTCGTCGCGCTCAAAGCATTGCTGTTTTTCGGTGCGGCGATGAGGAAGCGATAAACTTTCTGGCCGGAAGCGATGACAACAATTTCAAACTGCCATTTATCGGCACTGGCACGCGCAGTGGCTGCAGGCAAACCATTGATTGTGGTTGTCTGCACAGACTGTTCATCAAGGCCTGTCACCCATCCGCTGCGCAGATAGGCTGCAAGATCACCGCCCTGCGGCAGTGCTGCACCGTCAAAACGGATAGCCAGTTCACCCGGACCGCTGGCCATAACGGCACTGGCTGAATTATCAATCGTAAAGCCCTGCGGAACACTGAAAGTCACACCGAGTTTCGGGTGAATAAAGGTGCGCTCACGCACAAAACCTTCCTGCGGCGTGTCACCATAGAGCAGGCCGTCAATACCGTTCAGGAATGAAGGGCGGTCAGTGGTGCCGACACCCGGCGCACCGATGCGACGTGCATGGCCGATAGCCAGATCAACGCGCTGTGGTGTGGCCGGATGGCTGGCCAGAAAGTCGAGGCTGGCATCGGTCGCACCGGAGACAGAGCGGAAGCCCGTATAGGCTTCCATCGACTGCAGAAAACGTGCCGAGGCAAACGGATCATAACCCGCAGCGCCGATCATTTTAATGCCGATTGCATCAGCCTGTAATTCCTGATTACGCGAGAACTGGGCAAGACGCAGCTTGCTGCGGATTGCCGCCTCACGACCGGCCGCATCATCATGCAACACCTCGGAGGCAACGCGTTTGGCAAGTACGGATTCCGCTTCTTTTGCCTGTCGCAGAATACCGTGATTGGCCGTGACATGCCCCATTTCGTGGGCGATTACAGCAGCCACTTCAGATGAATCATTGGCAAGTGCCAGCAAGCCGCGGGTCACATAGAGATAACCGCCGGGCAGCGCAAAAGCATTGATATTCGGGCTGTTGAGAATTGTAATGCGGTATGTCTGGTCAGGATTGTCAGAAACCGTTGTGAGATTGCCGACGATCTTTGCAACCATGCGCTCAAGCTTGGCATCTTTATATTCCCCGCCATAGGTGGCGAGAATACGCGGATGCTGCTGCGCGCCAAGCTGTGCCAGCTTGTCATTCTTGCTGACATTGGCAACCGTAACCGGATTGGACGACGGGCCGATCACATCGGGATCACTGAAATCTACAGTACGGCAGGCAGATAAAAGCGCGACCAGACCAATAGCGGCTGATCGTTTGAAAACTGGAGAAATAGAGGGCTTTTCCGCTGCGGAAAACCGTGCTGCCCTTAAAAGCATATCCAGTGTCGTGTCCCCGTTTACTTCAAAGCTGATTTGGCGGTGCCGGTTGCACGGCCTGTTCAGCGATTCTGTCTGCTCGTCTGCAAGCGAATTGCCCGCAATATAAACAATGCTCTTCTGAATAGAAGTGAAATGATTTTTGCGGTATTTCACAAATTGTCAGCTATTGCATCATTAGTAGATATAGGCTGCTTCTCTGTTTAACCAGAGCCGGTCGCATTAAATGATCGTAATGCATCCGCACCAGATTGCTTGAACAGCCGCATAGGCGGCGGCTCAAGTCGAGCATTTAACTGCGCATGCTTTGTGTCAATATCACGTCATTCGCTATGATAATCTGATTATCGTATTGTAATCAGGATGTTTTATGCTCTGACGTGCCCATATAGTCACGCACGGGCTGAGGGCCGGAGGGCGAGAGCATCATGGCTGCATCACCCTGCTCTCTGATTTGCCCGTCTTTGAGAAAAAACAACGTTGAATCGAAACGCAGTGCATCTTCCGGCGTATGCGTCACCATCAGAATGGTAATACCGGTTTCCTGTTGCAATTCACGGATCAGATCCAGCATTTGCTGTCGCAAGGCGGGGCCGAGAGAAGCAAAAGCCTCGTCCAGCAGCAAAACAGGCTTGTCACGCACCAATGCGCGGGCAATCGCAACACGCTGCCTCTCGCCACCGGAAAGCGCTTCCGGTTTGCGGTTTTCTTTGCCGGTCAGCTCCACACGGTCAATGGCATTTTGCACCGCAAGATGATCCGCTTCACTCAGCTTCAGCGCAGGTGACCGGCCAAGGCTGACATTGGCGCGCACATCAAGATGCGCGAACAGATTATTCTCCTGAAACACCATCGTAACCGGCCGTCCGGCGGGGGCTTCAGTGCTGATTTCCTCGTCGCCGATCAGAATATGGCCGGAAAGCGGCGCTTCAAATCCGGCAACCAAATTGAGCAGTGTCGACTTGCCGGAACCGCTCGGCCCCACAATCACACCGGTTTCACCGGCCTTTAAATGCAGGTTGAACAGCATGTCTGTCGCTCCATAGGAGAAACGAACATTATCAAGGGTGATTGCAGCATTATGTCGTGTCATGAGGCATTCCGCTCAGTAGATTTGCCTGAATTGATCCGGCTGCCGGTTTTATCAGTGATAAGCATCAGTGCAAAACAGATTGCGGCAAGGATCAGCGCAAGGCCTGCTGCGTCACTGGTACGATAGCTGCCCATGCGCTGCAACAGAAGATAAGGCAAGGTCTGCACCGCATCGCTGCCGAAAAGAGCAATCGTGCCGAGATCGCCCATAGACAGCGCCATGGCAAAGATAAAGCTCAGGATAAACGGACGGCGGATGACCGGCCAGTCGATCAGACGCAGACGGTTGAGCCCGCTGATACCGAGCGACGTGCAGAGCCGGTTATTCTGTGCCGCTGCACTGTCCCATGCAGGGCGCAGCAAGCGCACCGCAAAAGGCATAGCCATGACACCATTCACAGCAATGACCATGAAAGGTGCGAGCGTGAATACATCGGTGAACTGGCGCAGCAATATGAACCAGCCCGCACCGATCACAATCGGCGGAATAATCAGCACCAGACTGGAACCGCTGTCGAGGGCAGTGGTGAAAAAACTGCGCAGCCGGTGCGGCGATTTCAGATTTTGCGCGGCGCTAAATTCGCGTGCGGTGACCAGCGTAAGCGACAACACGACACAAAGACTGGCTGCGCCAAAAGCCAGCAAAAGCGAGGTGATAATTGCCTGCTGCACCACGGTTTCATTCAGCAAACGCCACAGATCAGAGCCCAGACCAGACAGAACCATCCCGAGAACAGGCAAGGCAATGAACAAAGTGGCAAAGAGGATAATGATACCCGATGAGATTTTAGACCATCTGCCGTGGTGAATATAATCACGGTTGGTCGTGACCAGAGACAGACCTTCTTCTGTCGGCTTGCCGGTCAGACGCAGCAGGCACAACACGCCAATAGTCAGCAGCAGCTGGGTGAGCGTGAGGGCAACAGCACGCGCCAGATCAAAATCAAAATGCAAGGCCTGATAGATAGCGACTTCCAGCGTAGTCGCGCGGGGGCCTCCACCCAATGTCAGCACAATGGTAAAAGAACTGGCGCAGAGCATGAAGATCAGCCCTGCAATACCGCTCAAATTTCGGGCAATCACCGGCCATTCGATCAGCCGGAAACGGGCAAAGCTGCCCATACCCAATTGCGCCGAGAGTTTCCAGTAATCCTGAGGGATGGATTCGAGACTGGCCAGCAGCAAACGTACTGCAAGCGGCATATTGAAAAACACATGCGCCAGCAAAATACCGGCCAGCCCGTAAATATCCGGTATCAGCGGCAGACCTAAAGCCGTACTGCCCTGCGCGATAAAACCATTGCGCCCGTAAATACTGGTAATACCGAAAACAGCGACCAAGGACGGCAATGTCAAAGGCACGGCGAAAAAGCGCAGCAGTAATTTGCGGCCGCGAAATGCGGTATTGGCATGGAGTGCACGGGCTACCGGCAGTGCAAACAACACTGAAAGCAGAACTGACAACAATGCCTGCAGCAGCGTAAAACGCGTAATATTCCATAAATAGCTGTCAAAAGCGGCAAGCGCATCGCTATCGGATTGCAGTCCCTGAATGCCAAGCGACAGCAAAGCCCCGCCGGTCAGAACCAGCAGCAGCATCAGCGCGATAAAGCCTGAGACAGTTTTGAAACGGAAGGCCTGCATAATTCTCCGTAAATGCCCCGCCGCACGATGCGGCGGAAGCAGTCATATTGAGCTCAGAAACAGTTGTACCTTAGCGGCTCATGGCTTTCAGCCACTCATCAACCCATGCTTTGCGGTTTTGTGCAACGGTTTCAGAAGCAATCAGCAAGCTCTTATCCGGTTTTGGCAGAGCATCAAAAGCCGCATCGAGCGGCGCAGATGTGTCATAGGCCGGATACATCCAGTTGGTCTGCGGAATAACATCCTGAAAACCGGCTGTGGTCATGAATTTCAGAAACTCTGCAGCACGCGGGTTTTTAGCACCATTTATCGTCTGACCGGCCAGTTCAATCTGGAGATAATTACCTTCCTCAAAAGTCACTGCTTTATAACGCTCGGTTTTATCCGAGATCATGTGATAGGCGGCAGAAGTCGTATAGGACAGCACCATCGGCGCCTCGCCTTTGGTGAACAGGCCATAGCCCTCGGACCAGCCCGGTGTAACTGTCAGCACGCGCTTGCTGAGCTTCTGCCACTGTTCCCCAGCCTTGTCGCCATAGAGGTCTTTCACCCAGAGCATCATGCCCAGACCCGGTGTCGATGTGCGCGGATCCATCAGAATGATTTTCTGCGAAGCATCGCCGTCAATCAGTTCTGCCATGGATTTCGGCGGATTTTTCATCTTCTCACTGTCATAGATCACAGCGAAATAGCTGTAATCATACGGCAGGAAAACCTCGTCCTGAAAATTATCAGGCACATTGCTTTTCACATCGCTCAACCCGTGCGGGGCGAACAAGCCGGAGGCTTTGGCATCATTGATAAGATTGGTATCAAGCCCCAGAACAATATCGGCCTTGGTAGATTTGCCTTCCAGTTTCAGGCGATTGAGCAAGGCCACACCATCGGCAACAGCGACAAAATTGACAGTACAGCCGCAGGATTTTTCAAAATTCTCTTTAACCTTCGGACCCGGACCCCAGTCAGATGTAAAACTGTCATAGGTATAGATGGTCAAGTCCTGAGCCTGTGCTGCACTTGCGCCGAGGCTTAAAACGGACAGAAGACCGGTTGTGAGAAGTAGATTTCTGATAAGCATAAGATAACAGCCGCGCGGGCTCTCCTCTGGTTATGAATTGATCCAAGGATTGAGCGCCGGAAGCCGGACAGCATCTAATCCCTCCGCCGGTACAAACCGGATCAGGTTCAGCGGGTTAGCCGGAGACCGGCCTCTCAGCCTCCGAAACCGAAGGCACCCCGTTAGAGCGAGCGGACAATAGGATAAAACAGCATCGAGGAGCAAGCGGATTGTTAGAGCATCTCCGGCTCAGATGGTTTCATTTGAGCTGCTGCGAACATGCGGCAATTAAAAAAATTGAAGCGAGCGCAGTGGGTACGATTAAACGCGACACGCTCCAGACTTCCGGTCTGTGAAACAGCGTGATATGCAGCACCATGTCAAAATTTCTCATTCTTCTCGGCGGTGATCTGACCGTCACTTCGCGGCTGAAAAAACAGATTGCCGGTGCACGCGTTTTGGCGGCAGACAGCGGCATGCGCCATGCGGCTGGCCTTGGCGTGGTGCCGGAATTATGGCTCGGCGACTTTGATTCCACTGATACGGCACTGGCCGCACAATATAAGGACATTGAGCGGCAGGTCTTTCCCGTTGCAAAGAATATGACCGATGGCGAACTGGCATTACATGAAGCCTATGAACGCGGCGCAACAGAGGTGATTTTGGCCGGCGCTTTTGGCGGCGAGCGCACCGATCACACATTTCTGCATCTCAGTATGGCGGTAGCGCAGGCACATAGAGGGCGAAAAATATTTCTCTCCAGCGGCCACGAGGAAGCAACACCGCTGATCTGCGGGAAAACCGGTTTTGACCTGCCGGAAGAAACATTATTCAGTATTCTGGGCTTTGAGACATTAACCAGATTATCAATTTCCGGCGCCGAATGGCCGCTGGATAATGTGACTGTACCGTTTGGCTCTTCTTTAACGCTTTCAAATAGGGTAAAAGAAAACTTAACAGTGACGTTAGGTGGAGGCGCGGCAATTTTAGTCGCATCGCCTGCCATTGATTCAATCTGATGTGACTGAACGTAAAAACCTGTAAATTGTTTTGATAGTTGCCGTCTTCTTTTTGCTATAAAATGCAGGAGATTATGGCAAGTGAGTAGCCTCAACGGGAGTAACTTTAGATGAAATCACGTCTTTCTATGATCGCAGTAACAGCAGTGCTCGCGTTTTCGACTGTTGCCTGTACAACAGGCGAACAGCGCACCGCCGGTTACGGTGTGGGCGGCGCAGCACTCGGCGCGCTTGCCGGTGGCGCTATTGGTGGTAACGG
>NZ_ANNO01000001.1:0-16584 GCF_000409565.1 Pseudochrobactrum sp. AO18b | reverse complement strand
CCCCCGGTCTTGTGAAATTTACAGGTCTATCCGATTGATTCTCAAGTGATTCCCAAAACGGAAATAAATCGCTGATGCTCGAGGCATTTTACACAATGCCGTCGAAGTGAAGCAAATATCTCATGCATAAAACAGAAGAGACATTCATAATTTTGTTCTATGATTGGGGAAATTTGTTGGTAGCGGAGGACGGATTCGAACCGCCGACACAAGGATTATGATGCCTTATATCTTCATTGATTTTATAAGGTAATTTATATTCATGTTGCGCTCATGTCGCGTTTAATAGCTTTAACACCCGCAGTTAGCTTAAAAGGGCATGCTCGGCCGCTGCAAGCTCAGCAGCGTCATCACCACGGGGAAATAAGTGCCCATATGTATCTGCAGTCATGGTGACTGATGAGTGTCCCATGCGCTCTTGAACGACCTTGAGAGGTAATCCAAGGCCTCCATCTTCTAGGCGGTTAATGCACCACGACGCGTAGAAATGGCGCAGAGCATGAAGGCCTGTATATTTGGCTTTCACTTCCTGTCCGTCTTGTTGGGTGATGCCGGCTTTTATCTGAACGGGTATCAGGCCGCGATTGATGATGTTTGCGTGGCTCTCGATTTTACCTAAACCGTTCGGGAATACATAGTGAAGTTCCGTGACAGGATTGCCGTTAGGATCCAGTCTCACGGTTTCTCTGCGAGGGCAGGCTAATTTCCATTCACGCAATGTGTTTATGACAAGTGGTGGTACTGGAATAGTCCGTTCGCCTGCACCAGACTTCGGTCGACCAATTTCTCCAAATTCATCAGCGCGCTGATGTACATTGATAGCGCGCTTTTCAAAGTCCACATCCTGCCAGCGCAAACCTCGTAGCTCGGATGATCTCATGCCTGTAAAGATTGCAGTGATGAGCAATGGCTTCCAGCGGCCGTCTATGGCGTTAATAAGAGCTTTGATCTCTTCTCTGGTGGGAATGTCTATGCCGACCTTGATACGGCCATTCTGACGGCGCTCTGCCTGTCTATCTTTCCCCGTACGGCGTGTACCGCGCATATCTTTGACCGGATTGCGAATGGTAAGGCCGCGCTCCTGCGCATCGGCTAAGATTGAACCAAGAGAGCCAATGATTTTTTTAATCATGGCAGGCGATCGGTCTTCGTCGCGGAGCTTATCTTCAAACTCTCGAATAGCGGGAACATTCAAACGCGAAAGCAACGTATTGCCTATGAACGGGTCAATATGCAGTTTTACGTGTCTTTGGCGCTGGTTGATGGTGGAGCGCTCTAAGCTGTCATTTTCACCGCTAGCGATCCAGAAACCGCCTGCCTGTGCAACTGTTGCGCTTGCACTATCTGCAACGTGAACGCCTTCGCGCACTTCAATTTTAGCAGTGGCTGAGAATGCATCCGCTTCTTTTTTCTTCGCAAATGTTTTCAGGCGGCGTGTGCCCTGACTGTCAACGTAGTCGACAACCCACGCCTCTTTAATAATGCCTTTTGGGTTAGTCCATTTGCGTTTGCGTATCGACATTGCTTAATCAGTGAGGTCTGGATTTATTGTTTTGGGAGTATACTTCTCATCAATTTGATCGATGGAAAATTGAGCCTCTTCAATACGTGCAAGATGCCATTCGTCGAGGCTTTCTCGAATGCGTTGTCGTGTTACCTCGTCGATGTCGGGGACACGGCCAGAGGCAATCCCTTCGACCGCTTCTAACAGGCCGTCAGTTAATTCGTTGATAGCGTCTTCATGTCCTCTGACTTTACGAAGCGCTGTAAATAGGCCAAGCAACTCATTCAGTCTAACATCAAGAGGCATTGGCTCAGGGAACTCTTTTTCAAGAACACGCACTATTTCTGTGTTCATTGAGCGACCGTGTGCTTCCGCGAAGACTTTTATACGGTCTCTCAGCCCCGGAGGAAGTCGGAGTTGAAAGCGGTCAGCGATTTCACTTGGGTACTTATTTTTTTCATTCATTTGCAATGAGTGCAACTTGCCATCAAAAATGTCAAGAGTGCGACTTGATATCATGGTTAATTGATGGTAGCCATTGAATGTTGATGCGAGTTGCACCCATGAACATATAGGGAATTTAAGTCATGAGTAATAATACAAATTCAATGGAACTAATTTGGGAAGTTTCAGAAATTGGAAAGCTGATTGGGCGCAATGAGCGGCAGACGTTCCATTTGCTCAATACTGGCCAGCTTCCCGCGAAGAAGGTGGGTGGCAGATGGGTCGCTGAACGTAGCAAGCTGATTGCATTTTTCATGGATGATGCGGCATGAGCCAGAAATCAAAAGGCTCGGCAGAGGCGGCAACCTCAAAACCGAGCCAGAGTTCAAGCCAAACCATCGCAGGAATGAAGAACATGCAGAGGAATAACACAAAGGGTGTTCCGCAGGCAACTACAGGTGCAACGGTCAAGATAAACGAAGCTCTGTTCAATCTTGAGAATCCGATCAACGATTCAAAGAATATGGCTTCAATCCTCGGTGGGTTGCTCCATGATGTATTCGACAAAGATCATTCGTCCGTAACCGGCAATCGTGAGTTTTACTTTGTGTCTGAAAGTGATGCCTCGAATATCATTTTTGCGGCCGGCCAGCTGCAGCGCTTCATCAAGTCCAGTCTTGATACATGGAATGAAGCCCTTGATCACAGCGCGGGAGCAGGCCAATGCGCTTAATCCTCATTCTTATAGGTCGCGCTCACTTCGCTCTTGCCGATTGGCATCATAGACAGGCCACCCGCTGCGCCAAGTCCGCGCAGGCCAGAAAGAGGTCTGCATGAGTAAATCCGCAAAGGACTGGCTTAAGCGTCAAAAAATTGATGACAAGTCACTAAACACGATATTGGTAGGTTTGGTAGCCTCCTCTGTTGGTGGGGTATGTCAAATTACTCAGATGCGCCTTGCTAAGAAGGTCGGCATGTCCGAACGCCATGTTCGGCGTGGTCTGTCAGCATTAGAAGCGCTTGAAGTAATTGACCGATCAAAACAGTCTGAGTGGGGCAAGAGGGGGCGGTCGACAGACACGATTTACTTATCACTTGATCTCGACTTTAACCTACCGAAGGATGTCATTTTGTCCGCAAAAAACAACGCCGCATTAACCGGACATTTGTCCGGTGCTGCCCATGGCGTATTAAGCGGACAAATGTCCGGTGCGCCCACGATTTCCTATATAAGGAAGAATATATACGGTGATGACGGCGCACTACACCATCGCTGCATTGGGAGAATTTGGTGGGACAGTAATCGTGAACTTTGGCGCTCAATGCTTACGGTTGATGGCGAAGAACTTGACCTAGGACGGCACGAGACGAAAGACCTCGCTGAAGCTGAAATTAACGTTGCTATTTGTGATTTAGAGTTCTGCTTATCTCGCCCGGCAGGCACACCGGTAGATCCCCAAGTAGATCCTTTTCTCAAAAGCCTAACTGGTAAATGCCTTTGCGAGTTCGTGCTCGGTAGAAGCAAACACGCAGTCAACCAAAACGATCCGCGTAGCGGGTCGTCAGGGTCTGGGGGATTATCCCCCAGTCAGGAGTTTGAGGATGAAATCCTCATATTGCGAAGCAACAAGAACCTTGGTGCAGCATGAGTATAGATTTTTGTAAGATAATAATATTCCCACTCGATGCCAGAATTGGAAAGGTGCGGCGTACTGCCTCTCTGCTCTATAAAAAACATGGTGAAGATGCAGAGCTGTATTGGAAACAGGTCATTGCTGCTAACCGCAAACACCTCATCCGAATTGGTCTGACGGCCGAGCAGCAGCATGAACAGCTTTCAGGCTTTTCGCGCGCTGTCCAGCAAGAGTTGAATAGCATTGCAACATTATGGGGTGGAGGGGTGGCATAATATTTATCAGTTTCATTGCCTTAGAAATGACAGCTTAGATTAATTAGAGTAGAACTCACCAATCCTTATAAAATTTGTAATTACAGTATTTAGGATGAGAGTTTTCCGCGGTTTAATCAACGTTGAAACTTCACCACAGATTGATCACAATCTACGCCGTAATATCCGCCCGTTATCATGGCGCAGGCAGGAATTAATGACTGCCCCGAATGATAAAAAATATTACGCACATTCTGAAATAACTATTAAATTTGAAGTCTCTTGCCAGTCATCGAGAGGTTTTGACCTGAAAAGGTCCTATCAGCATTTTTTCCAGTAACCGGTTTTGTTTTTGTTCTGCTTGCAATCAATGCAATAAAAAATATTCTGCATAATAAGTCCCGTTCACGGACGATGGCTGTGTTTCATACGACTTTATGGCAAACAACTAACCTTGTTGAATTTTTTAGTATGCTCAGTGACGCTGCGATTGCACTGTATGGTGTGATCATAGTCGCAGCCGGGATAACTTCTATGGAGTTGGTTCCAAAACGCCTTGCGGCGACTTTAGTTATGATAGGATCATTGGCGCAGCTGTTTGAACATTCTTAGTTCATTAGCGAAGTGGAGCAATGTATCAATGTATCGATTTTTAACTAATCCATTAGTTGCTCTTACTTCTGCAACCGTGTTGGGGCTTTTGTTGGCCTTGGTTGGGACATGGCTATTCAGTGGTGCATTGGCTTTCGCATTGACTAGTTTCGGCGTGGTACTGGTATATCTTGCTGGCGGTGTTCCCGCCGGATGGCGGGCGTTGAGTGTGTTGGTCCATGAGCGCGTACTCGACATCGATTTGTTGATGATTGTTGCAGCTATTGCTGCGGCGATTGTTGGTGCGTTTGTCGAAGGTGCTATTTTGCTGACGCTGTTTAGTTTGTCCACGACATTGGAAGAGCGTGCCATGGGGCGAGCGCGCCGCGCCATTGAAGCATTGATGGCGTTACGGCCTGAAATCGCTTTACTTAAACTAGCAGATAGTTCGATCAAAGAAGTGCAGGCAGCAAGTCTTCGTGTTGGAGATATTGTTATCGTTCGGCCTGGCGCACGAATACCCTCTGACGGAACAATAGCAAGCGGAAGTGGAGCGCTGGACGAGTCTACGATTACGGGTGAATCTATGCCTGTGCGCAAAGAAACTGGTGCTAAAGTTTTTGAGGCAACGGTCAATCTTGATGGCGTACTTGAGATTAGGATTACTAAAACTGTTGAACAAAGTACTGTGGCACGCATGATTGAGCTAGTCACACAAGCTCAGGCAGCGAAAGCTCCTTCAGAACGGTTCAGTGTTTGGTTTGGGCAACGTTATACAGTTGCCGTTTTAATGGTCTCGCTGATTGCTCTTGGCATTTTCTATTGGTTTGGGCATGACTGGGAAGCTGCATTATACTTTGCAGCAACTTTGCTTGTAGCCGCGAGCCCGTGTGCGATAGTCATTTCGGTGCCAGCAGCAATTTTGTCCGCTCTATCATCAGCTGCACGGGGAGGCGTTTTATTTAAAGGTGGGGCAGCGCTTGAGACACTTGCAGCAGTTAATATCTTTGCTTTCGACAAGACTGGAACGTTGACAACCGGGCGTGCAGAAGTAACTGGAGTTGTTCCTCTAGCTGATGATGAGATGAGTTTTTTATCCGCACTAGCTAGTATTGAAGCCAATTCCGAGCATCATATTGCCGACGCCCTGAGGCGCGAAGTGCTCCGTCGAGAGGTGAAACTACATGATGTTTATGATGTGAAAACAATTCCAAGCGCTGGCATTGTTGGACGTGATATGGACGGCCCTATTTGGGCAGGTAATCGTCGAATGGCCCATAATATGGGTGCTCTTCTTGATGATGAGCGCTTTAAAAACTTACAGGACGGAGCAGAGACAGTTGTTTATCTTGGGCGTGGGGCGCTTGTTTTAGGTGCGATCAGTATCGCGGACAAAGTACGTGAAACTTCAGCTGGAGCACTTGTCGCTTTGCGAGAAAACGGCGTTAAGACCATCGCAATGATGACAGGCGATAGACAGGCAGTGGCGCTGCGTATTGGCAAGCTGCTTGGATTCAAGCCAGATGAGATTCATGCCGAGATGTTGCCAGAGGATAAGGTGAGGCTGGTTGCAGAAATGGCTAGTGGTGGGAAAGTTGCATTTGTTGGTGATGGTGTGAATGATGCAGCGGCACTAGCGCGCGCCGATGTCGGCATTGCGATGGGGGCGGCAGGATCTGAAGTTGCTTTACAGGCTGCTGATGTCGCTCTGCTTTCAGAGAATATGGAAAGATTAGCGGCAGCCCATCGTCTTGCCAGGCGAACCGTATCAATAATTCGTCAAAATCTTATTTTTGCGATTTGTATGATGTGTGTTTTGGTTGTGGGTGCAGCTTTTTTTGAATTGCCATTGCCTTTGGCGGTACTTGGCCACGAGGGGGGCACGGTTCTTGTGGTGCTCAACGGGTTGAGACTCTTAAGCGACCCAATTAGAAGTACGATAAGCGTCTTTGCCGATCAAAATCTTCTGAAAGATAATACTCGTAATAAATAGCTGCGAAGATTGTTTAGGTCGGCGTCGGTTCACTCCACTAATGTTTTGGAATAAATAGTAATTCTGCAGCTAAAAAACACATCTAATTTGTTATATTTTGGGGAGAATAAACGATGTTGCAAAGTATCCTGCTGAACTAGCCATAGCAGTGAGAAGCAGACCCCACACCATATCAACTATACTTACTGATAAGGACCAATTTTTTAACGTAGCGAGATTTGTCATATCATAGGTGCCATAAGCAATAAGCCCAAGAATGGCACCATTAATAACAGCAGTAAGCCAGCTGTTTGAGTTGAGAGCAGGTATTACCGCAAAATAAATAATCCCGCCTACATAAACGAGATAGAAAAGACCCGCTACAGTGAAATTTGGCTGATCCATTAGGATGTTGGCCATTCGTGGGCGGTAAAACAAGCTTGTCATCTTTGACAGCCAGATAAAGTCAACAACAAAGAACACTATGGCAGTCGTAGTATATGCAATTATGGCCTGTTTTAACATTGCAGATCTCATCTTTGTTATATTCAGGATTCGTTAGCCGCTAAATTCCAAGCACAGGTTGCACTAAACGAACAATCCATGAGCGGAAACGTAACGGGGCATCTGTAACCGCCAGACAAATGCAATCAGCGTCCGATGTAGCTATAGGCTGATGAATAATATCGGAATTTGCCTCTTCGATATCGCCGCGAGTAAAACTCTCGTCGCCATCGATAAAACTTCCGCTAAGAACAAGTGTCAATTCCCGTCCGCCATGACCGTGCTCAGGAACCGGCTTGCCGGCAGGTATCTTGAGCAGGCGTACGGTTGATGAATTGTCGCTGGTCGGAATGACAATATGACTGGCTCCGCGACCAAGAGCGCGCCATTTCAGCTTATCGACATCTCCTCCGAGATAAGAGCGTAATGGCTGAGGTAAAACAGGTGCCTGAGGTTGTGGTTCCGGCCGTTCTTGCTTGGTCTTTAGTGATGTCTTTGCCAATCTCGACCGAACCGCCTCCCATGCTTTATCCACAGACGTATCAGCAGGTAGTTCATCAAGCAATTTTCCGCCCAGACATTCATAGTTTTTAAGACGAAAACGGCATGAAGGGCACAATGATAAATGTGTGGCTACGGCAATGCTCCAGCCCTCGCTTAAGGTGCCGGCAGCATAGCTTTCAAGCAACGCATCGCTTAAATGATGATGTATATTCATGACGCTCTCCCTAAGTGTTTGAGGGAAAGACGCAATTTTTCAAATGCCAGTCGCATTCGTGATTTAACTGTACCAAGCGGAATATTCATTTTCTCGGCAATAGCACTTTGAGAGTGATTATCATAAAAAGACATTTTTATAAGCTCGAACTGTTCCTTCGGTAATTTTTCCATTGCTTGCTGTAATTCATTACTTGATTGCTGCATTATGATTAGAGCATCAGCGGGTATTGTTTCATCAGGAACAAAAGCCGGATCATCCGGGTCAAATTCGGGTCTTTTCTCTCGTCTTACAGCATCAATGCGCAAATTTCGTGCAATCGTAAAAATCCATGTTGAAAGCGCTCCTTTGAGCGGATCAAAACGGTCCGCTTTGTGCCATACAGTGATCATTGTTTCCTGCATCAGCTCTTCTGCGAGCTGTTCATCAGTCGTAAGCCGCAACATGTAAGATTTAACACGCGGCGCAAAGTATTTAAAAATCACCTCATAAGCATCAATATCGCGATCCAATGTGACAGCTTTCATTAATACTTCGAGTTTCCCAATCTCCGCATTGGGGGTGGTTTTTTTCATTTTGAAACATTCCCGCCTGAATCGGAGCAGCATAGATCTGCGCTCTGCAATTCCTTTGTATTTGTTGTGCCACGATTGCGGCTGGATGGAAATGTTTGTTTTCATGCCATCTTTACGGAGAAAATCAGCAAACGGATCACGACATCAAAATAATTTAAAAAAAGAGATCCGAAACGTCGTACGGCGCGTATTGGAATATATAAAAAACAAAAGGAATAGCCGTGAGCAGTTCTCACTCATTCTCTGAAAATAAAAAACACATTGCTGTCATCGGATCAGGTATTTCCGGATTGTCTGCAGCATGGCTGTTGAGCAAAACTGCGCGGGTCACCATTTATGAAGAGAATAACCGTTTAGGCGGGCATTCCAACACGATTATGGTTCCGTGCGGACAAAACGAGATTGCCGTTGATACGGGCTTTATTGTTTATAATGAGCGGAATTATCCCAATCTTGTCGCATTATTTGAAACATGCGGGGTTGAGACACAAAAATCCAATATGTCATTTGCCGTATCACTCAATGAGGGCGGGCTGGAATACTCCGGTTCTGGCATCAACGGTTTGCTTGGTCAGCGGCGTAATATCATTCGTCCCCGTTTCTGGTTTATGGTCAGGGATGTGTTGAGGTTTTACCGCGAGGCGCCTTCTGTTCTGGATAGTGAACATTACGCGCAGACTAGCCTTGGCGAATATCTTCGTTCTCATAATTATGGTAATGATTTTGTTGAAAATCATCTGCTGTCTATGGGGGCTGCAATCTGGTCTGCGGGCGCGGATGAAATGCGGGCTTATCCTGTGCAAGCCTTTGTGCGCTTTTTTGTCAGCCACGGATTGCTCAGTCTTAAAAATCGCCCGCAATGGCGCACTGTTACGGGTGGCAGCCGCCGTTATGTTGAGCGATTGGCACAGGCAATATCCGGTGACATCAGGCTTGATGCCAAGGTTGTGCGCATCAAGCGCACTCCTGACGGCGTCATGGTGACAGATAACAAAGGCCATACAGAGCGTTTTACCGATGTTGTTATTGCCGCGCATGCGGATCAGGCGCTTGCAATGTTGGATGATCCCAGCTTTGAGGAGCAGAAACTGCTTGGTGCTTTTCGTTACACAGCCAATAGCGCCGTTTTGCACTCCGATACGTCACTTATGCCAAGGCGCAGGCGGATCTGGTCGAGCTGGAATTATACCGGCGATCAAAAGAATGCAGAAAAGCAACCTTTATGTGTGACATATTGGATGAATAAGCTTCAATCTCTTGATAAGAAATACCCGCTTTTTGTTACGCTTAATCCGACTAAGCCGATCGTTGGTGAAAAAATTATCAAGGTGATTGATTATGAGCACCCGCTTTTTGACCTTCGAGCATTGGAAGCGCAGCGTGCGCTGCATGTCCTGCAAGGCAAGCGTAATACATGGTTCTGTGGTGCGTATTTTGGCTATGGTTTTCATGAGGATGGTTTGCAGGCAGGGCTTGCAGTGGCAGAAGGGCTGGCTGGTTTGAAACGACCTTGGAATGTACCAAACGCATCCTCCAGAATTTCACAGCCGTCTGAGAGTGAGGCATCATAATAATGCGCTCTAGTGAGAAGATACAGTCAGGTCTTTATATAGGCAAAGTTATGCATAGGCGGTTGCGTCCTCAACGGCATCGCTTCACTTATCGTGTATTTTCATTGCTTCTGAATATTGATGAGCTTCCGTCATTAGACAAGGCAAAGCGTCTTTTTGCTTATAATCGCCGCGCAATTGTGAGCTTTCACGATAAAGATCACGGAGATGGCACAAAGGGCGGATTGCGCCATTGGGTTGAAGGGCAACTAGCCCGTGCTGGTCTTCAGGGGGCAGGGATGAGTATTTATATTCTCTGTTATCCGCGCATTTATGGCTATGTCTTCAATCCGCTGACACTCTATTTTTGTTATGACGCGCAAGGAGGGCTGCGCGCTGTTCTTTATGAGGTCAGCAATACATTCGCAGAACGTCATACCTATATTATGCGTGTTCTCGAGGGGAAGCTGACAGGACAGGGCTTTCACCAGCAATGTAAGAAGGATTTTTATGTATCTCCTTTTTTGCCGATGGACTGTTTCTATAATTTTTACATTGAGCCTCCCGATGAAAAGCTGCTGGTTCGTATCCATGAGGAAGATGCTGATGGCATGGTGCTTGTTGCAAATTTTGCAGCGACACGAAGCCCCATAAATGACCGCACGCTTGGTTTGGCATTGTTGCGTCACCCGTTGATGACCCTGAAAGTCAGCGCGAGCATTTATTGGGAGGCACTGCGCCTTTGGAGAAAAGGCCTTACCATTTATCGCTATAAGGCGGCGGCCAGCAAGGTCGACAGTACTGTTGTTTCAAACCCCACTCCGATCAATCAGCCCCGTGAGTTAAATCCTGATGAGCACCACTGAAGAGACAATGAACATCAAGAGGGAAGTCAAAGCAGGGCTCAACGAACGTCCGCCGCTATGGATGCGCATTGCGCAGAAATGGGCTGGCCGGATTGCTTTCGGCACACTGACTGTTGAGTTTCCTGATGGGCGCAGTTTTTATGTCAAAGGCTCAAGACCGGGCCCTGATGCAACAATGATCATTCGCTCGCCGAAATTTGTGTGGCAAGTCCTCTCCGGAGGAAAACTCGGGCTGGCGCGCGCATTTATTGATAATAACTGGGATAGCCCAGATATTGGTGCTGTTTTGGATCTGGGAATTTTCAATGAGGATTATTTAAATTCGGTTCTCGCATTGCCGGCACTTGCAAGATTGATGGCCAATTTGCGCCATCGTCTCCGTGCCAATACGCCTACAGGCAGCAAGCGCAATATTGCTTTCCATTATGATCTGGGCAACCAATTCTATGCTCAGTGGTTGGATGAGACCATGACATATTCTTCCGGCTTGTTCCAAACGGCCGGACAGTCCTTATCTGATGCGCAAAATGCCAAATATGACCGCATCGTCAGGCAATTGAATATTCAGAAAAATGACCGTGTTCTTGAGATCGGCTGCGGATGGGGCGGATTTGCGGAATATGCTGCGCGTAAAACCGGTTGCAGCATTGTAGCCCTGACACTTTCTCAGGAGCAGGCACATTTTGCGCGAGAGCGCATGATGAAAGCGGGCCTATCTGATCGTGTTGAAATTCGTATTGAAGATTACAGAAATTGTGAGGGGCATTTCAACAAAATCGTATCTGTCGAGATGTTTGAAGCTGTCGGCGAGGAGAACTGGTCTGTATATTTTGCAAGACTGCAAGCCTTGTTAGAGAGTGACGGCGAGGCTTTGCTACAGGTTATTACCATCGATGATAACCGCCTTGATGAATACCGGCGCAATGCTGATTTCATTCAGACCTATATTTTTCCGGGCGGTATGCTGCCTTCATGCAACGCACTTATTGATGTCGCACGAAGACATAATTTAAAGCTGACTGACCAGCTGATGTTTGGACGTGATTATGAGAAGACGCTGCTTCAATGGGATGATCAATTCATAAAGCAATGGTGCACTATCGAGCCACTCGGCTTTGATGCGCGTTTCAAGCGGATGTGGCGATATTATTTCCATTATTGCGCTGCCGGTTTCAGAGCGCAGCGCATTGATGTCGGGCAGTTTCATTTCCGTCAGCTCTGCGTCAATCAGGATTAACGTAACAATTTGCGCGTAATTGCAAATCGCAATCCAGCGGGCAGACATGCCAGACATTTGGTAAGCCAAACCATCTTCCACGGAAATGCAATTTCAAAACGATGTGAATTCAGGCCGCGAATGATGTGATCAGCGGCCTCATTCTCTGAAATTATAAAAGGCATAGGAAAGTCATTTTTTTGTGTGAGCGGCGTATCTACAAAACCGGGATTAACAACGCTGAGAAGCACATTCTTACGTCGCAGCTCAGGATAAAGGGCCTCACACATATTAATGAGACCGGCTTTGGTCGCGCCATATGCTGCTGCACCTGGCAGGCCGGTATATCCTGCAACGGAGGAGACGATCAATATGCGTCCCGATTGCCGCTTGAGCATGGGCTCCATAACGGCGCCCAGACAATAGGCAGTTCCTATAAGATTGACATTGACCGTTTCCTCAAAAAGCGCAGCATCAAAATTAAACGCATTGTCCCGCTTATATATGCCTGCATTGAGGATTGCGACACTAACAGGGCCAAGCTGTGCTTCAATCGCGGCATATGCAGCCGGTACCGCTGCGTGGTCCGTCACATCCATCGGAAAAGCAAAAATCTTGTCCGGTATTTGTGCGGCGACCTCTTCAAGATGCGCTCTTGTGCGGGCGCTGATTGCTACTTTCCAGCCTTGGCTGGCAAGCCTTATTGCCAAAGCGCGCCCCATTCCAGTGCCGGCACCCGTTATCCATACAAGTTTATTATGTATATGAGCTTCCATTACATTCACCTCATTAGACAAACTTTACATTCTCTATACGCAACAGGGGGGGGCAGCGGTTCATCCATCATCCGCTCTTTCTCTTAGCTCTCAGGATTTTCAATGAAAAATCATAGTCTTATATGGTTGCGCAATGATCTTAGAATGCAAGATAATCCGGCACTTGATGCGGCATTGTTAGCGGGCGGATCTGTTACAGCCGTTTATATCCATGAGGAAACAGGAATTTCGCGCTGTCCTGGCGGCGCTGCGCGATGGTGGCTTGAGAGAAGCCTTGAAAAATTTGCTGCGCAATTGGCGCAAAAAAATATCGAATTAATAATTGAGACAGGTGATCCGGCGATTATCATAGAACATATCGTAACAACGGAGCATGTTAAAGCTGTCTTCTGGAACAGGCGTTATGCGCATACAGAGCGTGAATGCGACGCAGATATAAAACATAACCTCAAAGGCAAAGGTATCCATGTTGCCTCATTCAGGGGTAATTTATTGATCGAACCTTGGGAGGTTATGACTGGAAACGGTGACCCCTATCAGGTTTATACACCCTATGCCAAAGCCTTGCGCCGGCAAGGTGTTCTTCAGCCTCGTGCTATATCGGCTCAGATGGCAGCCTCCAGAAATTGCGTGCAGCACCAGCCGGTTATGATTTATAAACAACCGCACTGGGCACACACAATTGCCCAGCATTGGCAAACCGGCGAGGAGGTGGGTTACCAGCGTTTGACCGTATTTTTGAAAGATCTGGTCCGGTCTTATGCGGATGACCGCGACTGTCCTTCTCTTGACGGCACTTCAAAACTTTCGCCTTATATGCGCTTCGGGCAGATGAGTGTGCGCCAGATATGGCATGAAGTTGTTCAGTTCGCGCAGCAGCATCCGCATGTGGCAAATGGTGCTGATAAGTTTTTGTCCGAGTTGATCTGGCGTGATTTCCATTACCATCAACTTTATCACAGAGCAGATATTACCACGCATGATATGCGCCCGACACTTGAACCAATTGAGTGGCGCAAGGATCCCGCATCTTTCATTGCATGGACAAAAGGACAGACCGGCATACCGATTATTGATGCTGGAATGCGTCAATTGTGGGCAACAGGATGGATGCATAATCGTGTCAGAATGCTTGTGGCGTCATTTCTGACGAAAAATCTTATGATCGACTGGCGTCTTGGGGAAGAGTGGTTTTGGGATACGCTGGTTGACGCTGATGTGGCCAGCAATCCGGCCAGTTGGCAATGGGTTGCGGGATGCGGGATGGATGCTGCCCCGTATTTTCGGGTTTTTAACCCTGTGGTGCAAGGAAAACGCTTCGATCCAGAAGGTGATTACGTGCGTCAATGGGTGCCTGAACTGCGCTTATTGCCCTCAAAATGGATGCACAGTCCGGGGCAAGCGCCTGCTGATGTCTTGCGCGGAGCAAAACTGAAATTGGGCACCGATTATCCGTTGCCGATTGCGGATATTGCAGAAAGCCAGAGGTTCTTCAAGATGATTATGAAGAACGAGATTTAGAGCATAAAGCCTTATTCTGATTTCAGCTTAAGGTCGATTTTACGTAAATTTTAGTATGTCAGATGGGCGCACGGCACTCTGATTGTAATTATGCGTATTTTCCGGTGATCCGTTTTGTTCAGGCAAACGTAAAGGATGATTAGATAGTTACTTAACCAAAAAATCGGATGTATTTTCAGTGAAACATAGTCTTGTTTATAATGGCAATCCCGTACAACATCCTGATGTCAAAAACGGGAAAATCGGGGTTTTGCTTATTAATCTCGGCACACCTGAAGGGACAGACTACAAGTCACTTCGTGTTTATCTCAAAGAGTTCCTGACGGATAAACGGGTTATAGAATGGTCGCCTTGGAAGTGGTACCCAATTCTATTTGGCATTGTGCTCAATACGCGGCCGCAGAAGGTTGGCAAAGCCTATAAATCTATCTGGAATAACGAACTGAATGAAAGTTATCTTCGTACGTTCACCAGAAATCAGGCAAGTCTTATTGCCGAGAAATTCAACGATAATGATAACATTATCATCGATTGGGCTATGCGCTACGGCAACCCTTCCATTGCAGACCGCATAGATGCACTGCAACGTGCCGGATGTGAGCGTATTATTATTTTCCCTCTTTATCCTCAATATGCGGCGGCTACAACAGCATCGGTTAATGATGCGGTGTATCGCAAATTATTAAATATGCGCTGGCAACCCGCCATAAGAACAGTGCCGCCTTATTATGATGATCCTGTTTATATTGACGCCTTGTATAATTCTGTAACTCAACACCTGAGCACTATTAGTTGGACGCCTGAGGTTATTGTAGCCTCTTTTCATGGCATTCCGCAGAACTACTTTGATAAGGGCGACCCTTATTATTGTCACTGTATGAAGACAGCTCGCTTACTGCGTGAAAGATTGGGCATGTCAAAACAGCAATTGATTGTTACCTTTCAGTCTCGCTTTGGGCCAGAAGAGTGGATTAAGCCCTATACAGACAAAACAATTCAGTCACTGGCTGAAAGTGGTGTTAAAAAAATCGCGGTTATTACCCCAGGTTTTGTTTCCGATTGTTTGGAAACACTGGAAGAAATTGCGGTGGAAAATCGGGAGTACTTTATGGAACACGGTGGGGAAGAATACACTTTTATACCATGTCTGAATGATAGTGAGGCGGGAATAAAGGTATTGGAATCTGTTTTATTAAAAGAAATGTGCAGTCTAGATCGGGTGTAAATGTAAAATTTATTCAGATTCCTATCTAGCAAGGTATCGTGATTTTTAGCGGCTTGCTCCGATGTTAAACAGACAGTTGTAGACTGTATCAATAAAATATTGAGCGGAAAGTTATGCTTCAAAAAAACAATCTATAATTGCCATATGTATATGCGAATAAACATGACTGCATCAGGCAATCTTGCCTTCCTTCCAATCGTGTTCTACTTTGCGCCAAACACATTCTCTATTAAGTCGATTAGAAAAGGTATCAGCTAGATCAATATCGTGACAATTCCCAAGCCGGCTCATACTGTGCAGAAGTTGTGCTGTTTCAGGAATGAACCCAGTTCATACTTGTAAACAGGGAGCCTTGGTCGGAATGAATCAGTACTAGCTCTTTTGGTATACGTCGCCACACGACAATCCAAAAAGCCTGTAAGACCAGGTCTGTGGTTTGGTGCGATTGTATTGAACAGCCAATAAAACGTCTGTCAAAATGTCGACTACGACAGCCAGAATAGCACCGTTCACATATGTTTTGATATAGAAAATCTAAGCTACGATACCTGCCAGTCGAGTCAGTCTCGTAACTCGGTTTGGACAGCAAGTCCACTCCTGATCTCTGACAATTGATCATCCTGAGCAGCTGCTTTCTCAGGGGCGTTGTAATGCTTCATCCAGCTATAAAGTGAATGAGTGCTTACGCCCAAGCGACGCGAAACATCTGCTACGGAATAACCGCGCTCAGTTATTTGTTTAACAGCATCAAGTTTAAATTCGTCGGTGAAATTAGCTTTACTCATCGTAAGCTCTTTACCTTTTTTAAAGTCACAAGGTGTCTACAAATCTAGGGTTATTCAATGATCACATCACCGGATTTGAAGCGTTTGTCCTGTCGCAATAGGCCAGAAAGGGGGGGCCAGATTGACAGAACGGTCTTTAAACTCGCGAGCTGCATCCGCCGCAAAAAATCACGATAGGAAGTTATGATTGGGATGTGCCGTGTGTAGATGAGATCCACATCGCGGCTTTCCACATCATCAAGAAACCGCAGATAACTCTCACCGTCCGGAAAATTGCGGGTTTCCAGCGATCCAAGCTGATAATTACCTGCGGCGGCAATCGCGCGTGCCAGATCTTCATTGCCGAACAGAGGAATGGTCAGACGTTTCTCAGCAGAGTGCAGAGCCATATTAACATATCCATTCACTGTTCATCAGAATAAAACTCAAAGACCGGAGCGGTATGTACC